>CAYREF010000003.1:0-67352 GCA_964423265.1 uncultured Actinomycetota bacterium | reverse complement strand
GCTAACCCTGAAATTTATATCCTTAAAATTTAGGTCCTTGAGTTCATCTGTTATGCTTTCTTCTATCTTTTCTGAAACCTGGTTGCGTAAATTAAACAAATTTAATGCTTTTTTTCTCAAATCTTCTTCCTGTTTTTTTAATTCTGCTTCTGCTATTTCTATTTGGCTATCGATGTTCTCGAAATTGTTAATTTCCTCTTTTAATTCCTCAGCATAATCTTGTATAGAAGCAAGGTCCATTCCATATTTTTTCTTTATCTCTGAAAGCCTGTACAACCTTTCTTGAATAAAATCCAGCCTCTCTGCACTATAATCAAAATCAGCAATATAGCTATTAATATAATGGCTGAGCTCTTCAATTATTACTGCTACAGAAGAAATTTCTTCTTCAAATTTCTTAAAATTTTCATCAATATTTGCAAGCTGGCCTAAATTTTTCTCCAGGAGAGCAAGACTGTCACCCAATGGGGCATGTTCTTCTGTACCCCCTTTAATTATGTCTATAATATTGGATAAAAGTTGATAAATTTGTTCATGGTTTTTTAATATCCTTTTTTCGTTTTCCAGTTTGCTTTCCTCGTCTTGCTGAATGTTCAGGCTTTCAATCTCATCCAGCCTGTATTTTAGGTCTACCAGCCTATCTTCTTTTTTGCCCTGTAGCCCTGCTAGCTTGTCTAGCTCTTCCTTTTTTTGCTTATAGGAAGATAAGCTTTTCAGATATGATTCTTTTGCCGGCTTTATTTCTTGCTTGCCAAACCTATCTATAATATTTATATGGGTCTTAGGCTCTAGCAAGTATTGGTGGTCATGCTGGCCGTGGATATCAATAAAAAGGGCACTTAGCTCCTTCAAGGTGCTAACTTGTACAAATATTCCATTTATAAAAGCCTTGTTTTTGCCTATCCTGTTTAATTCCCTGGTAACTACTGTTTCACTGTTACTACTGCCAAACAGGTTCCTTTCTTTTAAAAAATTTAACACTGTATTATTTTTTCTGAAGTCAAAATAGCCCTGAACAAGCAGCCTGTCTTCACCATCCCTTATAAGGGTGCTATCAGCCCTCTCCCCTATAAGAAGGTTAATTGCTTCTATTACTAGGGTCTTTCCTGCCCCGGTTTCTCCGGTCAAGATATTTAACCCTTCCCTAAATCTTAATGCGGCATCATCTATTATTGCAAAATTTTTAACCTGTAGTTCTGTTAACATCTTTAGTTTTTCTAATTGCTAATCCCTTTCCAGTAATTTTTCCTTGAAAACCTTAAAAAAAATATTGTGGTTAAAGGAAATAAGTTTAACCTTTAGTTTTGATTTACTTACTCTTAGAATATCATTATTTATAAGGTTTATAGGGTTTTTTACCCCATCTATGCTTAAGCTGTTTTCCTTATTTTTAGACCCAATCCTGACTTCAATTTTTGTGTCCGGATCAAATATTATGCTCCTATTATATAGGGTATGGGGACATATTGGAGTTATTATCAAAACTTCATTAGTAGGCTCAACAACCGGCCCCCCAGCCGACAATGAATAAGCAGTAGATCCTGTGGGCGTTGAAATTATTAATCCATCAGCCCCGAATTCAGATACAGGATAGCCGTTTGCAGTTAAGCTTATTTTAATTATTTTCTCAGTCATTGATCTGGTAACCACAAATTCATTAAGGGCAACATAGGGAAGGCTTCTTTTTTCCAGCTCTTTGCCATTCCTAATTATTCTCCCCTCAATTAGCATTCGGTTTTCTATTATAAATTCTTCTTTTAGTAAATTTTCTAAAGCAGTGTATAGCTTTTTGGTTTCTATTTCTGCTAAAAAACCCAAATTCCCCATATTTACGCCCATAATGGGGACTTCCCTTTTAAAAGCATATTTTGCTGCCCTTAAAAAAGTGCCGTCACCACCAACAGATATTATATAGTCTACCTTTTCTTCGAATTCTTTATCTCCTATGCTGCTTAAAGAATATTTGCTGGGCATAACATCTTTTTTTAATAGCGATACACTACAATCTTTTTTTACCAAGAAATCATGTATCTCTTTGGCCGTTTCAATAGCTTTTTCTTTTTGGTTATTGGATACTATGCCTATTTTTTTTGCCATTATCCTCTTTCCCTTTTATTGAAAAAACAATGTGATTTCTCCACTACATCATTAATCATTTTATCATAATATTTGATATTTTCTTTTCCTTTTACTGATTTTGTTAAATAAATCCAATATTCTATATTACCCTTTGTTCCCTTTATTTTTGAAAAAGTAATGCCCTCTACCGTAACAGGAAAACGGTTAAAAAATATGGTCATCCTTTTTAAAACCCGGCCATGGAGGCCACTGTCCGTTATAATGCCTTTCTCCTGTACTTCTTCTTTTTTTAATTCAAATTGTGGTTTTACTAATAATAATATTTTTTTACCCTGCTTGGTAATGTCAAGTATTTTTTGAAATATTTTTTTAATAGATATAAAAGACACATCTACTACTGTAAGATCAGAATAAAAAGGCAATTTCTCTATATCCAGGTATCTGATATTTGTTCTTTCAAACACGAACACCTGAGGTGATTGCCTGAGCTTCCAGGAAAGCTGCCCATACCCTACATCAATAGCTATTACCTTTTTTGCTCCTTTCCTAAGGAGAAAATCTGTAAATCCTCCTGTAGAAGAGCCCACATCTGCCGCATCTACATCTTCTGCAGATAAATTGAAATCTTTAAAGCAGCCTTCCAGCTTTGTGCCTCCCCTGGATACATAAGAATTGTCCAAGTTTACATCAATGTCTGCTCCAGCAGAAATCAAGGCTCCGGGTTTGTCCACCGCTTTGTTTTCCACCCTTACTTTCCCTTCAATTATAAGGGCTTTTGCAAGTTTTCTGTTATTCACAATTTTTTTTTCTAATATTAAATCGATAAGTTTCTCTTTTTTTATGTCTACGCCTTCCTTTCTATCAAAAACTTAGCAATGTCTACCAAAGGCTTAACATTTATATCCATTTCCTCTACCATCCCGATAGCTTCCTCGACTTTTTTACGGGCTATTTTTTTTGATTTTTCCAGCCCCCATATCTTGGGAAAAGTATTTTTATTTAATATCTTATCCTTTCCCACTGCCTTTCCCAGTATTTTCTCGTCAGAAGTTATATCTAGAATATCATCAGTAATCTGGAAAACCAGTCCAATATTTTTAGAGAAACTTACCAATTTGCTAATGGTTTTTGGGTTAGCCCTACATATAAGGGCAGCACACTTTATAGAAGCTGATATCAATTTTCCTGTTTTATTGTTATGCATAATTTCCAGCTGTTTTTTTGAAAGTTTTTTTCCTGTATAAAAAACGTCTATTACCTGCCCTGCCACCATACCCTTAGCCCCTGAAGCTTCTCCTATTTCACTGATAATTTCCATTTTAATATCAGGATCTATATCCTGATATTTAATTATAATATTAAAAGCTTCAGCAAATAGGGCGTCTCCTGTTAATATGGCAATATCTTCGCCGAATACCTTATGGCACGTGGGCTTACCCCTCCTGAGATCATCATTGTCTATAGAAGGAAGATCATCGTGTATTAGTGAATAAGAATGGATAAATTCAATAGCACATGCTGTTGGAAATACTTCCCTAAAATTTTTATTCATGGTAATGGCCGTTAGCATGCATAATACAGGCCTAAACCTTTTACCCCCACTTTTTATACAATAGTAAATAGCATCTCTTAAAACTTTGGGCGCATTTTTATAGTCTTTAAGTGTTGTATATAAATATGAATTAAATTTTTCAACTAAATAATTTGGATACATAATTTATTGGCGGGCAAATTACTTTCAGGAATTTAAATCTTCCAATATCTTTCCTAATATGCCATTTACAAATTTAGGGGTATCATCCTTCTGGCCGAGAACTTTTGCAATCTCAATAGCCTCGTCTACAGACACCTTTAACGGTATGTCATCCATATAATACATCTCATAAATGGCTACCCTTAATATATTTCTGTCAATTATAGCTATCCGGTCTAAAGACCAGTTTTTTACAACCTTTCCTATTATATTATCAATTTCCTTCTTTTTTCCATGCACACCTTTTATCAACTTTATGGAAAATTCACCAATTTCATTTCCCAAAAGTAATTCATTTCTTACTATATCAGTTGCATTTTTCCCCATTAAATCACTTTGGTATAATATAATTATTGCTTTTTCCCTGCTTTCTCTTCTAGATACCTTTTTCATAATTACTTGCTAACCCTGGTAATATATTCACCAGATCTTGTATCCACTTTGATTATATCGTTTTCATTTATAAATAATGGTACTTGTATGTTTGCTCCAGTCTCTATTTTAGCCGGCTTATAGGAAGAACCTACTGTATCCCCTTTAACGCCAGGCTGGGTTTTTACAATTTCTGCTTCTATAAATATAGGCAGATCTATTGATACCGGCCTGCCTTCATAAAAAGCAACATTTACTTCCATATTTTCTTTTAAAAAATCTTTCTTGTCTCCGATATTATTTTCACTTATTGGTATCTGTTCATAAGTATTTGTATCCATGAATATATAGTGCACATCTTTATATAGAAATTGCATATTTTTAAAATCCAGTATTGCCTGTTTTACCTTTTCCCCAGCCCTGAAAGTCTTTTCAATTGTAGAACCTGTGTCTAAATTTTTCAATTTAGTTTTAACGAAGGCCTTACCTTTTCCAGGTTTCACATGCTGGAAAAACAATATTTTATATAATTCGCCTTCATATTCTATAGTCATGCCGTTTTTTAAATCATTGGTGGTTATCATTTCTTCCTTCCTATTCAGTTATGTCTATATAAGATTTATCAGCTGTATACAAAATCTCGCATCCTCCTTTTTTAACCACTGCCATATCCTCAATCCTTACGCCCCCTATTCCCTCAATGTATATTCCCGGCTCTATGGTTACTACCATATTTTCTTTCAGTTCCAGCTCCGACTTACTATTAAGGATAGGGCCTTCATGTACTTCAAGGCCCACCCCATGGCCTAATCCATGCCCAAAATTTTCTCCATAACCTTTTTTTTCAATATACTCCCTGGCAATCCTATCCAGTTCCCTGCAGGTAATACCTTCCCTGCAATTCTCAATTGCCAGCTGCTGGGCCTGTAAAACTATATCATAAATCTCCCTAATTTTGTGGTGCTTTTTGTTATTTATAAAAAAAGTCCTGGTAATATCCGAACAGTAATTATTATACTTGCATCCAAAGTCTATTAAAATTAATCCAGATTTAATCCTCTCACCGCCTGATATATGATGCGGCAATGACGCTTTATCATTATTTGCTACTATTATGTCAAAAGACCTGCCTGATGCACCATTTTCTACCATAATCTTTTCAAGCTCCAAAGCAACTTCTGCTTCGGAATAATCATATAGCTTTTCTTTATATTTAAATATGCCCTGTATTGCTTGATCAGATATATTGCATGCTTTTTTTATATTTTCTAGCTCTTCTTTATTCTTTATGATTCTTAATTTTTCTATAATACCTTTAGAGGTTTTTAATACCTTTTTTTCTTTTATAATGTTTTCTTTAATTTTTGTATATGCTTTATAAGAAAGGTTACTATCTTCTATAGTAAATTTCTTTTCCTTAATTTTTTTTATTATGCTTAATAATTGCGAATATTTATTATATTGGAATTTAATTATTTCTATTTTCTTATTATTTATCTTATCTTTTGCCTCAAGATGATAAATTGAGCTAACTAAAAAGTAACATTTATCATGAGTCACGATCAGTATGCTACCAGACCCCGGGCCATAAAACCCTGTTAGATATAAGATATTTTCTGCTTTTAATACTAAAAAGCACTCAATATCTTTTATTTTTAATATTTTTTTTAATTCTAAAAATTTTGAATAAAAAAAATCTTTCATAGTAAACCTTTACTATTATAATTTAGAAATGGCATTTATTTGTCTAATTTATTTCCTGCCATTTTTCAATAACAAAACTTGCTGCTCCCTCTGTTTGCCCACTAGCAGTCGGCAAGTCCACAGGCAGATGATCTTTTAAGTCCTGCAAATAACAAATTTTTCCAAAATCTTTATCTACATCCAATAAACCTCCTGATATAGCTGTGCCTTTTAACGAACCTTTTTGCACTACTATATCATTTTTTGCAATTGCTACCATAAACATATTAGGCTGGTCGCAAGTAGGTGTTTCCCAGTAATCCCTCCAAATATCTAAGTTTATGTTTGTATTAGAAACCAAACATAATAAGCTATCTTCAGGAAATTCACTTTCATTTAATGGAACAATTTTTGTATGTGAAACTATAGAGCCTGTTGTATATATTGTTCCTTCACCAGTATAGTAATAAATATCAGTATGTTTAGGCCACCATCTTTCTACCCCTAATGTTAAATCTCCATTTATAAAAACATTGCCACTAATTTCTATTATAGATTTACCGTCGTCTTTATAGAAATTTAAAATATTTCCACCGGATGTTCTGCTAAAAGGGACATCTTCTTCAAGTAAAACATCTTCATCTATATGCAAGGCAGTACCATTTATATTTGATTCAAACTGGTTTATCAAATCATTTACATTATAACCTGGATCAGAAAAATAATAAGTAAGGCTATCATTTCTATCTGCATATATACGTGGCGCGCCGCTTTCTGTTAAGTCACCCTGAATTGACAAAACAAGATCCCTGCCCGATTCTCCAATACGAGAACTGCCATCTATATAAACATCGCCCATAACAATCATGGGGCTTTGGAGCTCATAATCAACCTCTGCATCCCCAGTAACGCTTAGATTACCTCCTATGCTTAATAAAGCTTTTTTAATCCTTGAACTATTAGCTACTACTACATTTCCGCCTACTTCCAATGTATCAGATGAAATACTTGTTGTATTACCGGTTAAGCTAAGGTTTCCCTCAACTACCACAGGTCCAGTGCTATATTGCTGAAGCATGCCTGAGCTACCCTGGAAAGCCATATCACCCTCTGTATAAAAAGGGCCTTCTATTGGCTTTCCATCACCACTAAAGGTAATAGAATTGTTACAATAAATATAATCATAAATATCAAAGCTAGAACTGCTGCTCAGGTTTATATTAAAAGTTACCTTTATTTTTCTTTGGTTATCATTGCTATCAGTCCCTATTGAAGTAACATCATACCCATTTAGGCTATCTTCATCAGTTATTTCTTCATAAGTTACAGTATAACTACCTTCCACTCTTTCATCACTAGTGATTTGGTTTGAATAACCGCTTTCGGGTAACTCTTCTATTTTACCATTTAAATATTGGGCTAAATTATATTGGAAATCAGCAATACCTGCCTCAGCAAAATTAAAAGCCCTGAGTTTTCCCTCATCTACCTCAGTAAACTGTATATCCCTAAATACATAGCCAAGCATTGATGCTGTCCCTAATATAACTACCACTGCTATGACTAAAACCAGTATAGTTATATTGCCCTTGTTTTCTGTTTTATTTAACTTCATTTTAAATATTATTCCTTAATGTTAGTTTTGTATTTAAATCCATAGTCCTGCTGCTCTGCGCGCCGCTCTGGTCTACAGAAATATTTATCTCAATTATTTTAATATTGCCCAGCTGCTCCCCGGATATTGGCAACCCCAGCTCCTGATCCAGTTGAGAATAATAGACAAAAAAATTAGAATTTACAATTTTGGATAAAATTACTCTGCCCTCTCCACCATCAACTGTCTTTATTAAATCATAATAACTATTCTGGGTTGAAAGATAGTAGCTTACTTCTTCATAAGTATCATCACTGTTTATATCGCTTGTAAAAGTAACCCTATCCTGTCCCGCATGACTTATAGCGGCTGCTTCCCTTAACTCCCGTTTCATTAAATACAATGCAGTCCTGGCATCAATTTCAGAAGTGGCTGTACTTATAACAGCATTATTGGCATTGGCAGAAGTAAAGTAGGTTAGAGTGATTGCTGCCACCACCAGAAACATCAGCACCAAAACTAACAGCAGCTCTACCAGGCTATAACCTTGCTCTCCGCTATCTTTTCTTTTAACTAGAAACTTCATTGCTGGACCCGCTTTCTTCTCCATCTTCATATAAGGCAGTTACATAATAAGTGTAAGTGCTATTGTTTCCTGGCATATCAGTATAAGCTAAGGATGCGGTACTATCAATAAAAGATCCATTTCTGTATATTCTATACTCAGAAACATTAAGTCCGGTATCAGGTGCGTCCCAGGATAATTCAACTTCCCTCCATTTACCATTTCCTTCATCCGATAAAACCTCTAGGTTTTGTGGGGGCGGGTGCACCGCTAATTCATCAGCTACTACTTCATTGCTTGGACCGCTTTCTTCTCCATCTTCATATAAGGCAGTTACATAATAAGTGTAGGGGCCATCTCCCCCTGGATTATCAATATAGCTGGTATCATCATCACTGCCAATATAACTTCCATCCCTATATATTTTATACTCTACAATATTAAGGTCAGTAACAGGGGCACTCCACTCCAGAACTATGGCCCTACTATCGCCCTCACCAGTGTCTGAAGTAATTATTAAGTTAGTGGGAGCAGGATGTCCTTCTTCCCCGCCTGCACCGCTGGAATCCGATGGGTAAATCTGGGTAATAACTTCTACATCAACTTTCATTGGCTGCTTAAAAACACTTACAGCTACCTGCTTGTAGCTATCTTCCCCCTCTACCCAGCTTACATCATAATTTATAGTGTAGCCTTCAGGATTGACAGCTTCGCTTTCCAAGGTTCCCTCAGGGTCCCCTCCAGCTATGCCTATATCCCCATAATCCATAGCCCTTATTTTCTCCATCTCTTCATTGGCAATGGAGATTGCGATGGTCTTGGTTTTATTATATTCTGAGGTATCTATGGCCATAATGCTGCTATGGATTACAATAGCAGTTATTATGGAGATAATAAGTAAGGCGATTACTACTTCTACTAGAGTAAGTCCTTTTTCCCCATCCTTTACCCTTTTTTTTACATTATGTAATTTTACCCATAAGAATTGATTAAATTTAAGCATCTTTTTATATTAGCCTATTAAATTATTAGCCGCATTTAGTGCTAATTTATATACATCTAGGCCAAATCCACAAATTATCCCTTTAGCTGCAGGAGAAATTACAGATTTTTTTCTCCATTCTTCTCTATTATATATATTTGATATGTGTACCTCAATTGCCGGAATTTTAGAGGCAATGATAGCATCATGTAAGCTATAGCTGTAATGGGTAAGCGCACCAGGATTTATAATTATTGCATCTTTTTTTCCAATTGACTCATGTATTTTATCAATAATTATTCCTTCTGAGTTAGACTGGAAATATTCTAAATTAATATTATTGTCCCGGCTATAAGATTTCAATTCTTTTAAAATTGAATCAAAACTTCTGTTGCCATATATTTTTTCCTCCCTCTTTCCAAGTAAATTCAGGTTTGGCCCGTTAATTATTATTATATTTTTCATATTTATTCCATATTATTAATTATACACTTTTCTATTATACCTTTTTTTACATTAAAATAAAAAGTTGGTTTATTTATTCCTTTCAATAATACAAACTTATTTTTAGATGCAGTGAATTTCTTATCATACATTAGCGATTTCATTATTTCTTCAGGCTCAAGGCCTTTTATTTTACAAGGAAGTTTCAGCTTCTTGTAGAACTTTAATATATAATCTTTAAGATCTTTCTCTATTAGGCCCAATTCGCGGGAAATATCCAATGCTACCAGCATCCCCAGACTAACCCCCTGCCCGTGGTTAATTTTAGTAAGATTTGAAGCTCTTTCTATGGCATGGCCAACTGTATGGCCAAAATTCTCAAGATGCCTGTAATATTGGTCAAATTCATCCTTTTCCACAACCTTAGCTTTAATATTGCAGGACATAAAAATTATATCTTCAAAAGTCTTGGTTTTTATAAAATCAAATAATCTATTTTCACCTTCACTAGGTACCCTCTTATCAATCAAATCTAGTATTTTTTTATCAAAAACTATTCCATTTTTGATAATTTCCCCAAAACCATTTATAATCTCTATCTCCTTTAAAGTAGAAAGTAGGTTTGTATCTACCAAAGTCATGAATGGTTGGTAAAAGCTTCCGATGAAATTTTTCAGCTTATCATAGTTTATACCTACTTTTCCTCCAATGCTGCTATCAATTTGGCCAATTATAGTTGTTGGATACTGTATAAGCCTTACTCCCCTATGGAATGTGGCTGCAGCAAAACCGGCAGTATCTCCAATAACCCCACCACTAAACGGAACTATTAGGTCATTCCTGTGTATATTAAACTCCTTAAATTTTTTATAGAAATATTTAACAGTGTCAAGAGTTTTATATTTTTCACCATCTTCGATGGTTATAAGAAGGGTATCTAACCCACTATCTTTTAGTAATCCCCTTATCTTTTCTCCATACAGGGAGTAGATGGTATTGTTAGTAACCAGCACTAATTTCTCTGCATCAGAAAAATGCTTCTGAATAAGTTTTTTAAAGATTTTATCTATGTCTTTCCTTACATAAATTCCATAAGTCCTATTGCTAAGTTTTGTTCTGATTTTCTTCATTTCACCCTTTCTATTATCTCACTTACCACTTCTTCTTTCTCCTTTTTATCGGTATCTACTATAATATCTGCACATTTTTCATAAATTTCTTTTCTTTTTTTTAATAAGGCTTTAACCCTTTTCATCTTATCCTTTGACTGTAATAAAGGCCTATCCTTTGAGTTGCCCACTCTTTTAAGTATTTCAGAAGGAGAAACTTTAAGGTATATTATTTTACTTAATTTTTTTATAACCTTAAAGTTTTCCCCCTTCAGGATAGCACCGCCCCCACAGGCAAATATGCAATTTTTATTTCTATATATTTTCCTAATAACCTCAGATTCTACATCCCTAAAATATTTTTCCCCTTTTTCTTTAAAAATCTTAGATATCGGTTTTTTTTCTTTAATCTCAATGATTCTGTCAATGTCTATAAATAAAAAGCCTAATTTCTCTGCCAATAATTTCCCCACTGTACTTTTACCAGAGCCCATAAATCCAATAAGGGATAAGTTTTTAAAATCCATTTAAATACTTTCATAATACTTTAAATAATTATCCATATTTTCTGAAATTTCCCCTATATTGTCACTGCCAAATTTATCCTGTATAAAATTTGACAGCACAATTGCCAGCATAGCCTCTCCTACAATAGAAGCACTGGGCACAGCACAAACATCAGATCTTTCCTTCAAACTTATATCAGCCTTTTTGGAGAAAATATTTACCGTCTTTAATCCTTTACGCGTGGTGGGTATAGGCTTCATTACCGCACCCACCACAATATCTTCTCCATTGCTCATTCCCCCTTCTATTCCCCCTGCATTATTTGTTTTCCTATAAAAGCCTTTATTTTTATTATAATGTATTTCATCATGGAAATCCGTACCCTTTATTTTACCGGATCTAAACCCTTCCCCGATTTCTACTGCTTTAATTGCTGGTATACTCATAAAGGCTTCTCCGATTTTTGAATCTAGGCGGCTGTCCCACTGGATAAAATTCCCTATTCCTGGCGGCAGCCCTTTTGCTATCACCTTAAAGCTACCCCCCAAGGTATCACCTTCTTTTTTCGCCCTTTCAATTTCTTTAATTATCTTGGCCTCTGTTTCTCTATCCGGGCATCTTACCGGTGATCCTTCCACCAGCTCGTAATTATCCTTTTTCACCTTGAAACTACCAGCAAAACTAGCTTTGCCAATGCTCCTTACATAACTAAAAATCCCTATACCCAGGCAGGCTAAAAATAATTTTGCAAAAGCACCTACTGCAACTCTTGCAGAGGTTTCCCTGGCACTGCTTCTTTCAATAACATCCCTTATGCTGGAAAGCCTATATTTTAAAAAACCTGGAAAATCTGCATGGCCAGGCCTTGGATTAAGTAGAGGGTCTTCCTTTTTATTTTTCCAGTTTTCCCAGTCCTTATTTTTAATGATAAAGGAAATGGGTGAACCCGTAGAAATATTACCGTTTATCCCTGCAATAATATCTGCTTTATCCCTTTCAATATCCATGCGGCCTCCCCTGCCATAACCTTTTTGCCTCCTGGCTAATTCCTTATTTATGAAAGAAATATCAATTTTTACGCCAGAGGGGTAGCCGTCAATAATACCTACTAAAGCTTTGCCATGTGATTTTCCTGAAGTTAAAAATCTCAAGTTTTCTACCACCTAATCAAAATAAATTTCATTTAAAAACAAGGTTATTATTTCATCACCCTTAAGCACAACAACAGAATTCTCGTTTATGGCCTGGACCTGAAAATTCTCTGCAAATACATCTTCTTCCTTAAGTTTGTAAACATGGTCATTGAATTTAACTTCAATATATTCTATACCGTCCTTGGAATAGATTGCATCCAGCCTAATTACATTTTCAGGTTCATCTTCCCCATTTAGGTAAAATGGCTTAAAAGGATCTTTTATATTCTCTTCTGATTCCAGTATGTCTGTTTCTATTTCAAAACTGCTGCCCGCTTCCTGGTCAATTCTTTCAATACTTGAAATTTTTCTTTCATCAACATTTATATCACCCACATCGTCAATTTCTATATCCTTTACAAGGTACTGGTTTACTATCTGCTCAGAACTGCAGCCTGTTATAATTAAAAATACTGATATAAATAAAATTATGATGGTTTTTTTTGCCATTTTTAATTTGTCCTTTGGAAATAACTTTCTGCTTCTATTACTCCTATTAGGTTACTATAATCTTCCCCTGCCTGGCTAATTTCAATCCCTATTATTCTCATGCTCCTGGGCATTATCTCCACAGTCTTTACAAATACCAATATATCATAATAAGAGCCTTGTATTACTAAATTGGTCTGAATAATGCCAATATTGCTATCTTTTTCTATAACTTCCTCAAAATTTATGGATTGTATCTCAGTATTAGTATACTGGGATATATTATAGAATTCATTGGTCAATACCTGCACATTGCTCCCTGAAGGCAACTCAGTCAAGTATTTTTGGTACTGGGCATATAAAGAATTATATTCTTTGCTTATCTCTACCAGCTCATTTAATCTGGCAATATGCCTCGAATTGACGTTTTCTTCCTCTTTAATCTTTCCAATAAGCCCTAATGTGCGTTGGATTACAGGCCTAATAAATAACAATCCCAACATCAATATTATTACTGCTATTATTACTATTATTATAATTCTATGTGTATTACTCATTTTATTCTACCATCGATTCACTATCCTCATCCTGGGACTGTACCCCCTCTCCTGGCTGCTCAACCTCTATATCCTCTATAAAAGGTTGAAGTTCCCAAAAAGAGTTGATTGTAAATGATATTGCATCAACATTTTCAGAGACAGTAGTTTTATTTATATTTTCCACCCAGGCATCCCCGATTAAAGGAAAGCTCTTGATATTTATTATTAAATTTGACATTTCTTTATATTCCTTGGCAAAACCTCTTATAGAAAAAGAGGTTATTTTATCAGTTTCAACTTCTTCACCACCCTCTACACTATCCAGGTAATCCTGCAAAGATGAGATATTGCCATCAAAACCTTCAATATAGGTATCTTCAGGCATTGACTCTCCCAGAGCATATATAATATCTGACCATAAAATCAGCCCATCATTAAGCTCATCTACTATTTCTTTTTTATCTTTTACTTTGTTTTTAAATTCCTCAAAAATTTCCAATTTATTTATTTTCCCTTGCAGTTCCATATTGGCCGCTTCATATTTTTCAAGCCTGGCTGAAAGGTTCCCGTTTATATCATTTAAGAAAAATACAGCCAGTATGCAAAGGGCAAATATGATAATAAGGAAAACAATCACCACATTGAGGGCTATTGTTTTCCTGTTAGTAATTTTTTCCTTTTTGGGAAGTAAATCAATGTATTTCATATCCTGTAACCCCTGAAAGCCATCCCAATTGCTAAAGCAAGGTGATTTACCAGCATGCTCAAATCCTTATCCTTGTAAATCCTTCTCCGGGTTAAACTCTCTATATCAAAATTCTTGGCAATATCAAATAATTCCGTGTCATAGTTTATTTGGCTCTCGAAAAATACTTCAAAATTCTCTGGCACATCCCCGCATAAAATAATTTTATCAATACTGTAATTCTGGTTTTCCTGCAGGAAAAAATCAATCGAGCGGTTTATTTCACTTACAAATTGGTTTGCTATTTTTTTTACTACCTGACTCTTTTTAATGTCTGCACCATTTATATTTTCATTGCCTACCTTTTCTTCAAAATATTCGGAACCTTTATCAAATTTGACATCAAATTCTGTGGTAAAGTCAAACCCATATAGCAGATCCTCGGCCTTTTTATAATTTATGTCCAACTCTTTGGATATATTTTCCATGAAATTTTTTAATCCCATATTGGAAAACCTGGGAAACTTTATTTCATTATCCATTACTATATCTATTATAGTATTACTTTTACCTATGTTTACCAGGCAATAAGCATTATTTTCCTTTTCTTTTGAAAACTGGTAGAAATTATTTATAAGCCTGTATAGGGAAAAGCAATTGAGGTCCATAGCCACCGGACTAAGCTTTGCTAACCTTACACCTTCCACAATTCCCTCAATTACATTCTTTGCTGCACCAGCAATCATTACCCTTGAAAAATTATCGCCCTTTTCTATTATAAAATAATCATAGCTTATATTGTTTTTAGCAATGGGAACAAGTTCATTAATCTGGTATTTAATTGAAGAATCCAATTCACCTTCTTCTGTAACAGGCAACTTTATCTCTTTAGCTATAACCTTAGGATTGGTAATCCCAATATATACTTTATTTGTGGAAAACCTATAATAATTCCAAATATCCCTCAGGCTTTGTGAAAATACCCTTGTATCTTTTATCTCTCCCTTTTCAACAATATAGTCAGGTAAATCAAAAACTGCAGCATTATTTATTGAAAAATTATTGCGTTTTCCAGATATTTCTGCTATAGCTATCCTGTTTGAGCTTATATCCATTCCTATTACTGCCATATTAACCTAACCTTTTAAAAAAATTCCAAATACCACCTTATAATATCATTACCACAATACAATGCTATTATACTACCAATGGCTATAAATGGTCCAAATGGTATTGTCTGCTTGAATTTTTTCTTCCTGGCTATAATAGCACCCAACCCATACAAAGAACCCGCTAAAAAACCAAAAAACAATCCCGGTATAACCGCCTTAACCAAAAATGCCCCTATCATCATGCTCAGTTTCACATCCCCCATCCCCATCCCCTTAGGGTAGATCAAATGGATTATGAGCATAAAAACAAAAGCCCCTGCAGAGAATGCCAGTGGCATCCACCAGTTCTCTAAATCTATTATTATACTTAAGCCCAATCCAATAGCCGTTAACGGCCAGGTAATTATATTGGGAATTATCCTAAACTGCATATCTATAGCTGATATAGTAGTTAATGCGCTAGTAAAAATTACCGCAGATAAAAACGGTAAGCTTAAGCCAAAAAAGTAAAAACTAACCACAAAAAACATAGCAGTAAGCAATTCAATTAATGGATAAATTACAGGAATCCTTGCCTTGCAATGCCTGCACCGACCTTTAAGGATTAGATATGAAATTATGGGGATATTATCATAAAAAGCAATTTTAGCCTCACAGTAAGGGCAAACCGAAATGGGGGGATTTATAATAGATTTTTTCCGGGGGATCCTATATATTACGACATTCAAAAAACTTCCTATTACAAGGCCAATCAAAAAAAATAGGATATATAGAAAGATTTTCATTTTGCAATCCTATTATATATTTTCTATATTAAATTACTATATTTATACTTTTCTATTACTATATAGGGAAATAACTATTTGTACTTTTGTATATTAACACACTGTTTTTTTATAGTCAAAAAATAAGTAAAGAGGCTTATTTTTTGTTAAGCCTCTTTACTTCAAATTTAAACTAATTTAGTAGTTATTGCTTTTAATAGCTGCCAGTTTCTGTAAACGACCCGTCGGTCAATACTATGTTGTCGCCGCCGTCAATATCTTTATCAACACCATAACTTTCCAATGTATAACTGCTACCATCGGCATCGGCACTTGTGTACTGATAGGTTGTGCCCCAAGCATCTGCCGTTGGCATATTGTCCATGTAGGCACTAATGTCGCTAGCTAGTGCTGTAGCGTCTGCAGAGGTAGGATAGCTACCATTGTTATCTGCTGCATACATCTCTACAGCTGTTGCTATGTTCCTCATCTCATTTTCAGTTGCAGATTCCCTGGCCCTGTTTCTTAAGGCCAGATAGCTTGGTACTGCAATTCCGGATATTACTGCAAGTATGATTACTACAATCAGAAGCTCTACCAGTGTGAAACCTTTTTCATCTCTTCTAAAATAATTATATATTCTTCTCACATGACCTCCTTTGTTTCAAAATAATTTTATCATTTTAACAAGTTTTAATTATATATTATATATAATAATTAGTCAAATATTAATTATATTATTTATTAAATATTACAATATTAATTTAACATAATTATAGATTTTGTCAACAAATATATATTAAATTTTTATTAACTTATGTATTGATATACATTAAAAAGCGGGAGATAGAGTGATAATACTATAATTGCTACCATTACAGCTACCACTAATAAGAGAATCGGTTCCAGAATTGTTATTACAGTTTCAATTGAATTGCTTACCTCTTCATCGTAAAAATCTGCCACCTTGTTTAAAATATCATCAAGAGCCCCGGATTTTTCCCCAACATTTACCATTTGTATCATCATGGGAGTAAAAATGGCATGGTTTTTCATTGGTTCAGCCATACCTTCACCTTCACTTATGTCCTCCTTTATTTCTTCTATGGAATTGTCAATTATTTTGTTACCGGATACACCCATTAATATGTCCAAACTCCTTAGTATGGGAATTCCTGCAGATATTAATGTCCCTAATATCCTGCTAAACCTGGCTAAAGCTATCTTTTTTATTATACCCCCTACTTTTGGTAATTTAATCCTTAGACTATCAAAATTATACCTGCCCCGAGGGGTATTTATATATTTTTTGAAAGCATATCTTCCGCCAAAAATCAGTATGGCTAAAATTATATAAGTATAGAATTTCTTAAATAAATCACCTATAAAAATTATTATCCTGGTTAATACCGGAAGCTGAACTCCTAATTCTTCATATATGCCCTGGAATGTGGGAACAATAAATAATATTATTACAATCATTATAAATACCGCAAAGCCCAGAACAAATTTAGGATATGCAGTTTTATTCCTGATCTTTAACCTTATATTTTCTTCTTTCTCTAAAAACATAGCTAATTTATCAAGGGTTTCATCCAAAACTCCACCTGCTTCTCCAGCACTTACCATGCTTATGTATAAATTAGAAAAAATATTAGGGTGCTTTGCCAGGGATTCTGATAAAGTTAACCCTGACTCGACACTTCTCCTTACATCCAGTAGAATTTCACCAAAACGTTCATTGCTAGCCTGTTCCCTTAACACTTCCAGCGATTCTATTAAAGACATGCCTGATGAAATTAAAGTAGAAAATTGCCTGGTAAATACTGATATGTCCCTGGGCCTAATACGGTTAAATAAATTTAATTGTATGCTAAATCCCTTGGAAGCTGGCCTTGTTTCCTTTATATCAATTATGTAATAATTCATTTCCCTGAGGCTTGAGGCTACTGCTTCCTCATTTTGAGAATCAATGGTATCCTCTATCAGCTCGCCTTTTTCATTTCTAACCCTATAGCTATATAAAGTCATTCCCCTATCATCCTCTTCATTTCTTCTAGGTTATGGCACTTCTCCAAGGCTAGATCTTTTGATATTTTGCCTTGTCTGTATAAATTAGCTAAAGACCTGTCCATGGTAACCATGCCTCTCCTGCCACCGGATTGTATAGCAGAATATATCTGGTGCGTTTTCATTTCTCTTATCATGTTCCTGATAGCGCCAGTTGTAAACATTAGCTCTACTGCAGGCACCCTGCCATTATGGTCTGAAGCTGGCAATAGCTGCTGGACCATTATGGCTTTTAAGGTTCCGGCCAATTGAACTCTTATCTGTTGTTGCTGGTGGGTTGGGAATATGTCAATAATCCTGTCAATAGTTTGTGGGGCATCCTGGGTATGCAGAGTAGAAAATACAAGGTGTCCAGTCTCAGCAGCAGTCAATGCACTGGAGATTGTTTCTAGGTCCCTCATCTCGCCCACTAATATAATGTCTGGATCTTCCCTTAGCACATATTTTAGGGCATTTGCAAATGATCTTGTATCACTGCCTACTTCCCGCTGGGCAATAATGCTTTTCTGGTGCTTGTGTAAATACTCTATGGGATCTTCAACTGTAATAATATTTTCCGACCTTTTTTTATTTATTAAATCAATAACAGATGCCAAAGTGGTAGATTTACCACTTCCCGTGGGGCCTGTAACAAGGACCAATCCCCTCGGATAGGTAGAGAATTCCTCTATTTGTTTGGGTAAATTTAGTTCTTCTATTGCCTTTATGTCAGTACTTATAACCCTAAAAGCCCCTGAGAGGCTGCCCCTCTGGAAATAGTAATTACACCTAAACCTGCCTACTCCGGATATAGAATGAGAAAAATCAAGTTCTAAATCATTTTCAAGCCTTTTTTTCTCTTTTTCAGTTAAAATGCTATAGAGCAGTTCTTTTAAGCTATCCGGCTCAAATTTAGGGAAATCTTCCAGCTTTTCCAAGGCCCCATTTATTCTTAACACGGGTGGAAGGTATACTGTCATATGGAGGTCGGAAGCATTGCTTTCAGCCGCTCTCTTTAAAATATCATCTAAATTCATATTTTTTCTCCAGTGAGCATTATTTTTTTTATTTTCTCTGCAATCATAGATGTTTGTGGAACCTTTTTTATATTAAACCATATCTTAAAAGAAAATGCAGCCTGGTTAACCAGCATATCCAAACCGCTGATTACCTTTGCGTCTTCATTTTTAGCTTTCATAACCAAGTTGGTATTAACAGGATTATAAACCATATCAAATATAAATTTGCCGTGCAGGTTCCATTTCCTGGGTACTGGAAGCTTTTCTTTTAACCCTTCGCCTGTCTCCATCCCCACAGGAGTACAGTTTATGATTAAATCTATCTTATCCGGATTTATTTCCCCTAAATCCCGGATTATCCCTATTTTGCCTCTATCATGCTTTCTGTATAATTTTTTTACTTTCTTTGCTTTTTTGGTTGTCCGGTTATATATGAAAATAGTATTAACCGGCCTACCCAGTAAAGCAAAAACAGCGCTCCTGGCAGCTCCTCCTGCTCCAAGTATCAGGCAATTTTTGCTCTTA
This sequence comes from uncultured Actinomycetota bacterium, assembly GCA_964423265.1. Classification (GTDB taxonomy): domain Bacteria; phylum Actinomycetota; class Humimicrobiia; order Humimicrobiales; family Humimicrobiaceae; genus M55B165. Next base: position 47,949 of record CAYREF010000003.1, on the reverse strand, counting down.
TAACCAAATCCATAATCATCCAGAGACTTCAGCAAACCATAAACATCAGTATTATAACCTTCTATCTTTCCCCCACCAACAAACTTAACTGTATTTACAGACCTGGTTTCCCTTGCAGTATCATCCAAATATGTACATCTCTTATAAACTTCCATTTTGTAGGGCATGGTAACATTTAGCCCCATAAACCCTAGGTTCTTTATACCATTAAAAGACTGAATAAATTTATCAGGTTTAAATTCAAACACTAAATAGACAGCATTCTTATTATTTTCGCTTATAAAGTGATTTTGGATTATTGGAGATAAGCTATGCCTGGAAGGATACCCTATAAGGGCCACAACCCTGGTCTTTGAATTAATCATTTTCAAAATTTTATTTCAAAGCTATTATAATTTCTGGAGTTTTCAACCTTTTCTATATTGATATCAGCAACCTCAGCAAAAGAAGGTCCTTTTTTTACCTCTTCTATAAACTGGTCAAGATCTTTGCTATTTCCCTGGCAAACAATTTCTACTTTTCCGTCTGGCCTATTTCTTACATGGCCCCTGATAGCATACTTGCTTGCCCTTGATTCAGTAAAATACCTGAATCCTACACCTTGCACTCTTCCAGCCAAAACTATTTTAAATGTTTTTACAGAGTTACTCATATTTATAATTATAAATATTTTTATTAATGATTCAACTAAATTATTATTTTAAGTTTTTATTCTAAAAATAGAGAATTTATCTAAATTTCCTATTCCTGGAATAATAATTCTATCATTAGGATTTGCAATTTCAACCGGTTCATTATTCTCTTCCTTTACCATCTCCCCTATATTTACTTTAACCGGATCTTTTCCTGGTTGCAGAATATCTAAAGTTTCTCCAACTTTTAGCTGGTTCTTAATTCTTAGGACAGGCCCATTAAAATGCTCGCTAAAGCTTTTATACACGGCCACAAAGCTATATTTTTTAATATAGCCCACATTTTCATTGTCCTCTAATTCCTTATGGTCCTCCAAAAACATAAAGCCTAAAGTAAAATTCCTATGCGAGCATTTTTCCAGCTCTTCCATTAAAAAATTTATCTTTTCCTGGTTAAAATTACCTGCCTTTAAATAGTCAAGGGCACGCCTATACACCCAAGTGGTTAGAGCAACATAATTTTCTGTTTTCATCCTGCCTTCAATTTTCAAACTGTCTATTTTTATTCTTGCCACCTCTTCTAACCTCGGCAAGAGGCATAAATCCCTTGAATTATAAATATAGGTACCCTTTTTGTTTTGTTCAATTTGAAAAAAAAGGTTAGGCCTCTCCTCTTCCATAAGATAATATTTCCACCTGCAGCTATGGGCACATTTCCCCCTATTGGCATCACGCCCCACCATATACTTGCTAAGCATGCACCTGCCAGAATAAGAGATGCACAAAGCCCCATGTGTAAACACTTCAATTTCAATGCCAGTTTTTTCCTTAATTTCCTTAAGGTCTTTAAACTTAACCTCCCTGGCAATATTAACTCTGCTAGCCCCCAGTTGTTTCCAGAAATTAACAGCACGGCTATTGGTTGTGTTAACCTGGGTACTTATATTTATCTTTACACCTGGCCAATGCTTCTGGATTATGCTGAATATACCTAGGTCCGCTATTATTACTGCATCTATACCTATATCCCTTATCTGGCCAATATAATTTTTGAGCTCTTCTGTTTCATCTTCAAATAATACTGAATTTAAAGTAAGATAAAGCTTAACACCATTTTTATGGGCATATTCTACCCCTTCTTTTAATTGTTCTACTGTAAAATTACCCCTAACGCTCCTTAAATTAAATTTTTTACCACCCACATAAACTGCATCAGCCCCATATTGTACAGCGTACTTTAACACATTTAAGTTATTTGCAGGTACAAGTAGTTCAGGTACCTTAAACCCCTGCATTAAATCAACACCTCAGATACGGATATCCCATCATTAATATCAAAAAAATATGTTTTGAAATTATTCTTATTTGAAGCCAGCATAATATATTCCCTAATACCTTCTACACTATTAGTATCATGTGAATCTTTTTTTTTGCTTAACACCTTGTTTTTGTAGAGTACATTATCGGCAATTATATAGCCATGCCTTCTAACCTTACCCAAAAGGCTTTTTAAATAATCTGGATACTCATGCTTTGCTCCATCTATAAAAACTAAATCTGCTTGACAGTCAAGTTCTTTTACTTTTTTGATTGCATCCCCGGTTAAAATTTTTATTCTTTTTCCCGGAAAAAGTTGTTTTAACTTCCGTTTAGCAATTTTTGCCCTCTCCTTGTTTAAGTCAATACCAATATAGTTTGCCCTTGGAGTGTTTTTTAATAAAAAATACGAAGAATATCCTATCCCGCAACCTATCTCTAAAATAGAGTCTGGCTTATTTAGGATGCAAAAAAAACTCAGGAACTGACCTACTGCATCACTAATAATGGGAATTTTTTTCAATTCTGCATCATTTCTGAATTCCCCTAGGAATTTTTTTTCTTCCAAATATTCCTTTACAATATCATTTTTGGTTATTGGTAAGTTGCTCATGTTCTTCTAATGTGTTTGAAAAAGAATGCGTATGTTTTTCCTCATCTGTTACTACAAAATAAAGGTAGTCCACCTCTGCAGGATTTAGGGCTGCCTCAATGGAAGCAGCTCCTGGGTTGCAAATGGGTGTAGGTGTAAGACCTGGATAAATTCTTGTATTATACTTGGAATCATATTCAAGGTCTGATTTAGTCAAGTCTTTATCCCACTTATCTAGAGCATACCTAACAGTGGCATCAATTTCTAAAGGCATGCCGATATCCAGCCTATTATGGATTACAGCAGAAATAAGCTCGCGCTCCTCTGGAATATATGCTTCTCTTTCAATAAGTGAGGCAATCTTTAAAATATCATATGGAGATAAGTCATTTTCCTGGGCAAATGAATAATCCAGAGCACTTGTTTCATGCTGGTACTGGTTGAGCATCATTTCAATAATGTCTCCGGCCTCATATTTGGCAGTTACTTCATAAGTTTTTGGAAACAGGAATCCCTCCAGGCTTTCTATACCTTGTAAAAATGGATAACTATAATTGCTTACACTTAAAGCATTATTAACCTCCGGATAATCTATAAAAGGCAATTTTTCAACTATCTTCTCCTTTACCTGCTCTGCTATGTAGCCTTCAGGTATTGCAAGCTTATAGGTTATAATTTTGGGTCCTGATGAAATTATATTTAGCACATCTTCCATCTCAGAGCCTGTCTCTAAATTATACTTTCCTGGCAGCAGCTCCTTTTCTTTGCCTTTTTGCTGAACATATAACCTGAATACAAAGCCACTTTCAACGACTCCTTTTTCTTCCAGCAAATCTGCAATTTCAGCCAGGCTTGCCCCTTCCCTTATTTCCACTTCTACCATTATACCTTCCTCAATATTATTTTCCTGGATGCTGTTGCCGGAAAGGTTGCTGCAGGAAGAAATAATAAAAATTATTATTAACACCAAGGGTATTATTTTAATTTTTTTCATTGTTTAATTTTTTGGTTAAATAATCATTTAATAGGATACAGGCAGAATACTTATCTATTACACTCTTGTCAAGATGTTGCAACTGATTTTTAGGAATCTTTGAGGTAAATCTTTCGTCCGCTTTTATAATTTCAATTCCCAAATCTGACAAATTTAAATCTATGAAGTTAAGCGTCTTCTTAGCCTGGTGGCCTGTTTGTCCCTTGAGATTGTAAGGTATACCCACAACAATCTTTCTGATGTCATAGGCTTTAATAATTTTTTTAATATTTTCTTTTATGTTTTCATTATTCTCAAGCACCATCAGCGGAGAAGCCACTTGGCTGTTCTTATCAGTTATTGCTAAGCCTACCCTCTTATCACCAATATCTAAGCCTAATATTCTCATAATTCTTGTTCAATTTTTTCTTTCATGGCTATAATTGCCTTGCCAAGCTGTGAACTATCTGATCCTCCTGATTGAGCAAAACCCGGTTTTCCGCCTCCTCCGCCTTTTAAAATTTTTCCAGCAGCTTTGGCTAGCTTTCCACAATGAAGTCCCTGGTCAATTAAATCATCAGTAGCCTGAAGTATCAATACTGGCTTATCGCCCAATATATTACCGAAAATAATGGCGGTATTCCTTTGATTGTATATGTCCCTTATTTCATCTCCAATTATTCCCATACTTTTCGCATCCATTGAATCCTTGTTACCGGATTTCGAAAAATCATAATATATAATTTTTAATTTACCGTTATTTTTGTCATAGCCAAATTTTTTAAGGATTTCATCCCTGGCTAAGTTAATCCTCATATGGCTAAGTTCATCCTGTAATTTATCAAGTTTCCCTTTTGTCTCTTTTACTGCATTCAGTAAATTATTTTCACTGGTTCCTAATATATCTTTAACTTTTTCTATTAGTTCATTTTTGCCATTAAGTAAGTTATAGGCATGCATACCGGTACAAGCCTCCATTCTCCTTAAATTTGCCCCTATGTTAGTGTCAGACAATATTTTAAACAACCCTAAATCGCCTGTCCTTTTTACATGAGTTCCTCCACATAATTCCCTGCTATAATTATTTATTTCCACTACTCTTACAAATTTACCGTATTTTTCTTCAAAAAGTGAAATAGCTCCAATTTCTTCTGCATACTCTCTTGTAGTTTCAAAGCACTTAACTGTATCGTTTGCCTGAATTTTTTCATTTACCAGTTTCTCAATTCTCCTAAAATCTTCTTCATTTGGTGTCTGGTAAGCAGTGTAGTCAAACCTAAACCTGTCATTAGCCACAAAAGACCCTGATTGCTTTACCTCCTGTCCTAAAACAATTCTTAGGGCCCAATGGAGCAGGTGAGTTGAAGTATGATTTCTGCTTATGTCTTTCCTCCGTTTTATATCAACAGCAGCTTTAATCTTATCTCCAACCTTTATTTTACCCTTATTTAGCTGCCCTTTATGCAAGTACAGGCTATCTACCGGTATCTGGGTATCACTTACAGCAAATTTAGAACCATCTTCAGTTATTACACCCTGGTCGCCAACCTGGCCGCCCTTTTCCCCATAGAATGGTGTTGCCCTTAAAATTATTTCACCTTTTTCACCTTCTGAAAGCTGCCTGGCAGGAGCAAGCTTCTTATTATCATATTTAAATATTTTTAATACTTCAGAGTCTGCCCTAAAATTTTCATATCCTATAAATTCGGTACTATATTTTTTTGAAACCTCTGAATAGATGTTAATTTTTTCATCCAATTTTTTGTCAAAAGCCGTTTTATTTTTTGACTTTTTAGAATGCTCTTCTAGGTAATCCTTAAATTCTCCCAAATTAACTCTTATGCCGTGATCGTTTAATATTTCCTGGGTCAATTCTATAGGAAAGCCAAAGGTATCATATAATTTAAAGGCATCCCTGGTATCAATAGAATCCTTGCCTTCTTTTTTTAAAGCCTCTATATTCTCTAGCAATACCTTACTCCCCTCTTTTAATGTTTTCGAAAACCTTTCTTCCTCGTCCCTTACCACTTTCTCTGAAAATTCTTTTTTCTCCTTTAACTCAGGATAAGTTGAGCTATAATTTTTAATGACTTGTTTACCTATTTCATTTAAGAACTGCCCTTTTATCTCTAGGAGCTTTCCATACCGTATAGCTCTCCTTATAATTCTTCTTAAGATATAACCTCTTCCTTCATTAGAGGGTATTATACCGTCAGAAATTAAAAAATAAATAGCTCTTATGTGATCAGCAATAATCCTTTTGGCCCTGGTTTTTTTTCTATCCTTTTTGTTGTGTTCTCCAGACAAGCCATTTATTTTTTCCATTATATCTTTGAACAATAATGTATTGAATACTGAAGGGTCTCCCTCCATTACCGCAGCAATCCTTTCCAGGCCCATGCCTGTATCTATGTTTTTGCTAGGTAATTCCAGATAATCTTTTCCATTAAAATCATATTGGGTAAAAACTAAATTCCAAATCTCTAGAAACCTGTCACAATCACAGCTGGGACCACATTCTTTCTTCCCACAACCGTATTCTTCTCCAAAATCATAATAAATTTCGGTGCATGGCCCACAAGGACCAGTATCGCCTGCAGGACCCCAGAAATTTTCAGATTTCCCGAATTCACAAATCCGCTCTTCTGGAATCCCTTTGCTTTTCCATAATGTAACCGCCTGTTTATCTTTAGGAAGTTTTCCTTCACCTTTAAATACTGCCGCCCATAATTTTTTAATAGAAATCCCTAAATCATTGACAATAAAGTCAATGGCAAATTCTATTGCCTCTTTTTTAAAATAATCATCAAACGAAAAATTGCCTAGCATTTCAAAAAAAGTTAAATGCCTTTTGGAATAACCAACACTGTCAATGTCTGACGTCCTGAAACATTTTTGTACAGTAGCTATTCTCTTTCTGGGCGGAGTCTTTGTTCCCAGATAGTAGGGTTTGAATTGCTGCATGCCTGCAGTAGTCAAAAGGACGCTAGGGTCATCTTCAGGTATTAGGTTCGAAGACGGTAATATTAAATGGCCTTTTTTTTCAAAATAATCTAAAAATTGTTTACGCAAATCCATAATAAAAAAAATTCATTTTAATAAAATGGATACCCCGTTTGGCCGCAATTACTAAGGTTTTTATGCCCTGCCTCAGCAGGTGGATGCTCTCCTATCTGTTTTATAAGTCCCGGTAACCCGGGCATTTACGCCACAGGTAAAGTTTGAGCTTCCAAAGTTAAATTGTTGGCACAAAACTTAACTTTAATCACGAACCAAACAGAGTATCCAATTTTGATATTATCATAATTATTTTGTTTATTCAATAAACAGAAGCACTCAAAAAAAAGGCTCATTTAAAGTATTTTTGAGGTATCTTCATGGGGTCTTGGAATCACATGAACAGAAATTAATTCCCCTACTCTTTTAGCAGCAGCACTGCCTGCGTCCACTGCAGATTTAACTGCACCTACATCACCTTCAACCACTACAGTAACCAATCCTCCGCCTACATATGCTTTGGATATGAGCTTTACATTGGCTGCTTTTACCATGGCATCTGCTGCTTCAATAGAACCTACCAGACCCCTTGTTTCAATCAGTCCAATTGCCTTATTCATCTTTTATTTTCCTTTCTACTCAGTTGCCTAGAACTTTTTTTATAGTTTTTGTAATAATTTCTTTTAATTGGTCTTCATCTATGTCATTGGATATTTTTTCAGTTTTAGAATTACTTAAAGGCTTTTCCTGCATGCTGTCACAAGGGACCACCTTGCACTCAACATCTCCCTCGCACATTCCACAAACTAAACAATCATTGTATTTCTTTTCCCCGGATTGTTCAGGAGCAGTTTCTGCTGGATAGCTGAATTTCTGTAGAAATTGCTTGTCTGCTCTATAGTTTAGCGGAACTCCCGTAAAATACCTCTCAAGCAGGTTTTTCATTTCCATTTCTAGCCTTGTCTTGAGGTCAGCAATTTTGGCCAGTTCTTGTTCGGGATAATTCATCTTGGGAGGGCCTACCTTTATACCCCTTAAATCTAATGCTTCCTTAAAACCCTGGGGGAAATTTACACTCTTCATTTCCCTTATAAGGGAAAGTATGGCAAATTGCAGATTATAAGCGTTCTGGATATTCTTATTTTTAAAATTTTCATAAATTCCTACCATAAATTCAGGTAAAATTCCAGCTGTTGCCGTCATGCAACCCTTGCCTCCCATCATGAGTGCAGGAAGCATTATCTCTTCTGCACCTACTAGTACCCTAAAATCCGGATCTATTTTTCTAGTCATCTCTAAAAGATTCATAACATTTACCATATTACCTGAAGAATCTTTAATACCCACCACATTAGGCATCCCACACAGCTTTTCAGCCATCTGAGGAGTAATTTCATTGGCAAAGAAAGGAATGTTATAAAGGAAGATGGGTATATCCACAGATTCTGCAACTTTCCTTAAGTGCCCTTCAACAACTTCCTTGGCATTCTGGAAAAAATAAGGGCCGTGTAAAACTACCGCCTCACAGCCTTTATCCTTTGCATAGCTAGCTATATCTATAGATTTGTGGTAGCAAGTAGCTCCGGATCCTGGAATTACAGGAACCCTTCCATTTGCTTCATCAACCACCACATCAATTAAGAATTTTCGTTCCCCCATATCCATATGAGTATATTCACCGCAGGAAGCAACCGGAAATAACCCGTCAACTCCCTTGTTGATTAAGAAGTCCACAAACCTTCTGACTTCAATTTCGTCTACTCTGCCTTTTTCATCAAACGGTGTAAGCATTGCAACTATTACACCTTCAGGGATATCCATAATATATTTCTCCTTTCAAAATCCTATTTATTTACCACGTTTTGCGGCTGGTCATCTTTTAAAATTTTAACTATGTTCTGAGCCGTCTTATATTTTAAATCCTCAATTGAGGACTCTGAATAAAATCCAGCATGAGGGGTTACTATCACATTATCCATCTTTACCAGCTCATTGTCCATTCCCGGAGGTTCTTCTTCCAAAACATCCAAGCCTGCCCCCGCCAGATGCCCGTTAAGCAATGCCAGATAAAGGGCTTTGGTATTTATTATACCACCCCTTGACGTATTAACTAAAAAGGCAGTTGGCTTCATAAGCTGGAATTCCCGTTCATCAAACATATGGTAAGTAGCATCATTTAAAGGACAGTGTATAGATATAAAATCTGAGTTCAGGAGTATCTCGTAAAAACTGGCCATGTTAAGGCTAAATTTTTCCTTTATTTCATTGGATATATAGGGGTCAAATACTAAAGTTTTACCAAAAAGGGGTTCTGTTTTAGGGTATAAGTGCTGGGGTATTTTTCCGAATCCGATAATTCCCAGTACCAGCCTCTTAAAATTAAAAATAGGCCGGGCTACGCCAACTGCATCCCACTTGCCATTTTTCACTGCATTGTCCAGAGCTACAATTTTCCTGCCCAAAGAGAACATCAACCCCAGGCTGTGGTCTGCAACTTCATCCAGACAATAATCAGGGACATTACATACATGTATTCCTTTTTTGGAAGCTGCGGCTAAATCTATAGTATCTACACCAATTCCATACCTGGATATAACTTGACACTTTTTCATGCTGTTTATAACTTTTTCAGTTATAGGTGCATACTGGACTATTAATCCATCAGCATCGGCGCATTCTGCAGCTAGCTTATCTTCATCCTTGGTTTGGAGTTCAACTATATCGCAGTTTGTTTCCCCTAATACCTCTTTTTCTATATTTACATCATTAAAATCAAAATCAGTAAATACTACTTTTAATCTCTCATCGCCCATCTATATCATCCTTCTATAAAGTGGCTTCAATCATATAGTAATTTTTAAAAAATTACAAAGGAGAGGCTCCAGCAAGGAGCCCCCTTTTTTTTTCTTATAAATACAGCATTATTTATTTAAAATCGTAATAGTTACCTTCTTCTCCCAGGAAAAGAACATTGTTTTTGCATTTGAGGTATTCCATCAGACCTACTTCTCCACCTTCTCTTCCAAGTCCACTCATTTTGTTTCCGCCATAAGAAGCTTCTATCTTAGACATTACATTTGTATTCATCCAAACTATGCCCGCATCAAAAGTCCTGGTAGCTTTAACTAGTTTTCTAACATCTTCACTCCACACTGTTGCTCCCAGGCCATAAACCGTATCATTGGCAAGCCTTAGGGCTTCATCAAAATCTCTGTATTTCATAACCGTAACTACAGGACCAAATATCTCTTCCTGTACACATTCCATCTTGTTATCATCAACTTCAAGTACTGTGGGTGGGTAGTAATATCCTTTATCCATAGGAGGATCAGTTACCCTTTCGCCACCACATAACAGCTTAGCGCCGTCTTTTACGGCTCTTTTAACATAGCCGTCCACAGCCTTTAGCCGGTCTTCATCTATTAGCGAACCCATTTGCGTTCCAGAATCCATTATGTCCCCAAGTTTTATCTTCTGGCACCTTTTTACCAATAAGTCCACAAATTCATCATAAATATCCTCATGTGCATATAATCTGGTAGAAGCACAGCAAACTTCACCCTGCATGAAACAGAAACCCAGTATGAGAGAATTTACAGCATCGCTTAGCCTGCAGTCCTTAGTTGCTATAAATGGACCTTTGCCGCCAAGCTCGAGTATAACTTTTTTAAGATTTGATTCAGCTGCAGCCTGCATGCACCGCCTACCAACTGCAGAAGATCCAGTAAATGATATCATGTCGATATCAGGATGTACTAACATAGCCTCGCCTGTTATACTACCTGATCCTGAAACAATGTTTAGCACACCTTCCGGATATCCTGCTTCCAAAAATATTTCACCCAATATCTGGCAAGTAATTGGTGCGAGCGAGGAAGCTTTTAGTACAACGGTATTACCTGCTGAAAGTGCAGGACAAATGGTTCTGGTAGCTATATGGACAGGAAAATTCCATGGGATAATTGAGGCAACTACTCCATAAGGTTCCCAGGTCTCATAACATAAAGTTTCTCCGCCTTCAATTGGAACTTCATCTCCCCTTATTTGTCTGGCCTTATTCGAAAAATACTCCATAGCCATTAAAGCATATTCAATGTCAACATCTTGAGTTTCCTTTATTGGTTTTCCCACATCTTTTGCTTCTATTTCTGCCAGCTCATCATGTCTTTTTTTCATTATATCCATAGCTTTCATCATCAAGTTTGCCCTGTCATCTCCGCTGGTTGCAGCCCATTTAGGGAAAGCCGCCCTTGCTGCCGCTACTGCTTTGTCCACATCCTTCTCCTTGGCCAGGGCCAGTTCTGCAAGTTCTTCGCCTGTAGCAGGGCATTTAGATACAAAGGTTTTCTTATCTTCAGCATCTACCCATTGATTATTGATAAATAGTTTATACTTTTTCATATTTCCTCCTTAAAAATTATTTACTTACAATAAAAGGTATTTGCATGAGTTTTGCAAATTCTTCTAATTCTTCCAGGATATCCCCGTAAACCAATCCATTATGGTGGGGGATTCCATTATCTAGCAATGATTCCACAAATTCTAAATTGCCGCCCTCCATCCTTATTGAAAGGTTGCTGCCTTTTAGCAGCGGCTCTGTTTCAACTGCTTCCCCAATGCCAGCATGCAATACATATTCGCCCCTTATAGAATTAAGCCTGCAAACTGTTACCACTCCGCTTTTTAGAGCAGCTACCTGTGAGAGACCGCCAAAAATCTTTTCTATTTTTGGTTTATCCGTTGATAAATTATAGGGGGCATTACCGCAATGCCAGAAAAGTAAAGTATCATTTTCCTCTATAATATTTACAAAATCCGCAAACCATGGGGTTGATTCAGCCAAAACATGTTGCAACATTAAGGTTAAAGCCCCGTCAACATCACATTCACAAGATGCCATTACTCCTTCCGCATTGCATCTTCCGTTTGCCGGGCAAATCGGGGTACAATCAATATCTCTCAATTCAGGCCAGCAATCCGGAGCGTATGCATTTAAGTTGTTTTCTTCAACAGCTTTTTTAGTAGCAAGATAAACCTTTGAAATTCCCCTGGCTTCCTCAAGATCTTTATCAGCAATATTAAAAATTTTCTTCTGTTGCTCCATATCCTTGTCTATTTCTTTTTCAGTTACACTTTCAATTACTTTAGAAAAACCGTACATGGATACTTTTGTAATGGTAGTTCCAAACTTATTCTTTATAGCCAGCTCATCAAAATCTGAAATTTCAAAGCCATCAGGCCTCATTCCTATAACGCCGATAGTGGCTTCATTTAAATAAGAAATAGCCTCCACAGCCTTTACAAACTTATTAACATTTTTCTTGGGTTTTCCGCCCCCAACATTTCCATAAGCAAAGGAGAAAGGCCTCCCAAAATTCTTAAACACAGTTCCCAAAGGCAAAACTCCTACCATAGAGCCAGTAAAGTTATGTTTTTTTATGGCAAATTCTTCTATTCCCCAAATAAGGTAAGGTACATCCAGATTTCTAATAACTTCGGTAGCCACTTCTCCAGTACTAAAAGTGCCATTAAATATTACTACTGCATCAACATTTTCTTCCTTAAATTTTTGCCATGCAATCCTGGATTTAGCCCTACTATCCACCGAAGAAGCTGACTCTACTATAGATATCCCCAATTCTTCCTGCAGGTATCCCTTTGCTTCATTCGCATATTTAGTTGCAGTTTCCAGATCTTCCTTTTCTAAAAAATCTAGAGCCAGGTTTATAAATCCGAATTTAAGCTTAGAATTAACAGCCATATTTTATCCTCCTTTAAAAATATTATTAAACGCTTAAAATTACCACAAACTATATCCCCCATCTGCGACAATAGCACTACCAGTTACATAACTGGAGGCGCTTGATGCTAAGAATATGCACAAGCCCTTAAACTCAGAAGGGTCAGGTATCCTTTTCTGGGGGGTATATGAAGTCCATTCATCTATGTACTTTTTATCCGCCAGTTTCAAAAGAGGGGTCATAATGTAACCGGGACAGATTGCATTTACCCTTATATTGTAAGGAGCCCATTCAACTGCCAATGATTTTGTAAGATGGCTAACTCCTGCCTTGGAAGCATTATAATGACATTGTTTTTGGGGAACATTTACTATAATTCCGGACATAGAGGATATATTAATTATGCTGCCTCCCCCCTGTTTTTTCATTTCTTTTGCTACCCATTTGCAAAAAAGGAAAACACCAGTCAGGTTAACATCAATAACTTCTTGCCAGTCTTCTATAGACATTTCCTCAGCTGGAGACCAGCTAACTATGCCGGCATTACAAACCAGAATGTTTATTTCCCCAAATTCTTTTTTTATAGAATGAACTGCAGCTTTTACATCCTCCTCCTTGCTTACATCCGCTTCAATGGCAATTGCATTCCTTCCCATTGCCTCTATTTGCTTGCAGCCATCGGAAGCTTCTTTTTTCAGCTTGTCAACTAACGCTACATCTGCTCCTGCTTCTGCCAGACCTATTGCTAATTCTTTTCCCAGGCCTCTTCCCGCACCTGTTACCACTGCTTTTTTACCATCTAGTTTAAAAAATGATAGAGCGTCTCTTTTTTTACCCATATTTATAGCTTTCCAGATTTCTTTTGCAATCCAAATCCGGCTTACCACTTTTGATTTTTAGTTTAGCAAATAATGCTTTCGATACCCAGACTTTTTATTATTGCTTTTTCTTCCTTATCAAAGAGGTGCACAAATTCTGGCTTAAATTTTAGCCAGGACTTTTCATTCCTCTTGTAGCTTTCACTTCCCACTGAAGTGGTAACCTATATTTCGCTATTAGCAGGATCATCAAGCTTTAAAGTTAACACAGTGCTATCCCCCTGGAATTCTACTATTTTTACTGTGGATTGTATATCAGATTCATCCTCCTATCCTAATAATTGGGTTCTACAACGGAATTTAAATTAACAAAGTAGGTTTTCTATATCTCACCTCATTGTGTTAATAATTTTATAGTTATAATTCTTTACTATCAATAAATACTAAACCAGGCAAAGGAACCTATTTAGCATATACAGTATACAATATTTTAAAAATTTATCTTCTTCCCTTTAAAATTATTGTTTAATCTATGTTTAGTGATTTTTTAAAAATTTACATTTTAAGTTGTTAATGAATATTGTATAATGTATGCAAATAATGTCAATACTAAAAAATATATATCAATAAAAAAGCCTTTTATTTTTAGCTAATGCATTATGTAAAAAGCTAATATGGACTTAAAAATAAATCAAAATAATTTAAGTGAACAGGCTTACGGCAAAATTAAGCTCCTAATTCTTGATGACGTGCTTAAGCCCGGGGAAAAAATTATCCAGGAAAAAATGGCAGAAAGACTGGGTATAAGCAAGATTCCTTTAATACAAGCTCTGTCAGTCCTCCAGAACGAAAGGCTTATAGAATACCATCCTAGAAAAGGCTTTTTTGTCCGAAAAATTTCAAAACAGGAATATTATGACCTTATCGACGTAAGGAGAATCCTGGAATGCCTTGCAGTGCAAAAAATAATTGGCAATTTAAATGAGGGAGTTAAAAAAACACTCCGGAAATTTTTAAGCGATTTCGAAAAATATAATGAAAAAAAAGACTATATTAAATATTATGATGTTGATAAAAAATTCCATTACTTTCTTTTTGAAGCATCAGCAAATTCTTACCTGAAGCATATAAATAATTCATTTAATATTTTACTTCTTTGCTTTACCAAAGGCTTTAGGACAAAAATTGAATTAAGCATGGACTACCACAGAAAGATTATTAATGCAATACTTAAAAAAGAAATGGCTGAAGCATTAAAATTAATGAAAGTCCATATAGAACATAAAAAGGAGTCACATCTTTTAGATGAACATTAACAAAATCAAGCAGAATAATTTAAGTGAACAGGCTTACAGCAAAATTAAGCTCCTAATTCTTGAGGACTTACTTAAGCCCGGGGAAAAAATTATCCAGGAAAAAATGGCAGAAAGACTGGGTATAAGCAAGATTCCTTTAATACAAGCTCTGTCAGTCCTCCAGAACGAAAGGCTTATAGAATACCATCCTAGAAAAGGCTTTTTTGTCCGAAAAATTTCAAAACAGGAATTCTACGAGCTTCTTGAAATAAGGGGCTCTTTTGAAAGCCTGGCAGTAGAAAAAATTTCTGAAAACCTTAACAATTCCATAAAAGATAGACTTTTGGATTTTAAGCAAAAATTTGAACAAGCCGTAAAGGGTAAAAATCCAAGCGAATATTTTGAAATAGACAAAAAATTCCATCTTTACCTTCTTGAAACATCAGCAAATTCTTACCTGAAGCATATAAATAATTCATTTAATATTTTGCTCTTATCCTATACTAAGGGCTTTAGAACTAAGCTAAAAGAAAGCCTTAAATACCATAATAGGATAATAGAAGAAATTTTAAAAAACCACCCTAACGAAGCTTCAGCCTTGATAATTGAACATCTAGAAGCTGTAAAAAAGTATTTCTAACCTTAACTCTTATTTAATAGTTGATAAAGCGTCAAAACCTTCTTTTAAATTGTTGTAAAGTTTGGCATAAACCCCATACAGTTGAGTATAAATTCCTTTATTTTTCTTATCTGGTAACAACTCTGTTTCTACCTTCAGCACCTTGGTTGCTTCTTCCATGCTAGACCATATGCCACAGCCGGTTCCAGCAACTAATGCCGCTCCGTAAGCTCCGCCTTCTTTGCTTCCACTAACAGTCTTTACCGGAAGTTGGAAAATATCTGCAATAATTTGCCTCCAAAGAAGGCTGGAAGAGCCTCCTCCAGAAGTCCGTATCTCGTTTACAGCAAGATTTCTATCCATATCAATTATTAAATCATAAACCTGTTTTAGGCTGAAACCTACACCTTCCATTACACTCCTGGCCATGTCTGCATGGGTATGCCTTAAGGTTAATCCCACGAAAACACCTTTGGCATTTGGATCAGGGTAAGGACATCTTTCACCAATTAAATAAGGTAAGAATACCAGATTTTTACTCCCTGGTTCTGTTTGCTTTTCAATACTTTTATTTATTATTTCAAAAACACTCTGGCCTGTTTTTTCTGCCACCCTTATTTCATGCTTGCATAAATTATTTTTAAACCAATGAAATGACCCTCCTGCAGCCAAAGTTACCCCCATTATATGCCATTTATTTGGGGCATTATTACAAAATATTTGTAGCTTTCCAGTCGAATTAAACTTAAATCTTTCTAGCCCCATAGCTACAATTCCTGCAGTGCCAAGGGTTAGCCCTAATATCCCCTCGTTTATAAGGCCGGTTCCGGTAGTTTGTACAACAGAGTCTCCCCCTCCCCCGACTACTGGAGTATTTTCTTTAAGGCCGGCCAATGTAGATACTTCCACTGTTACATAACCAGTAACCTCGGGAGACTCATAGCACTGCGGCAGTAGCTTTTTAGGGATTTTTAAAATTTCTAGTAGCTCTTCACTCCATCTTCTATTTTCCACATCAAATAACCCAGTCCCCGAGGCATCTGATACTTCAGTAGCAAATTTTCCAGTAAGCTTATACCTAATATAATCTTTTGGATTCAAAAAAATTTTTGACTTTTTAAAATTTCCGGGCTCTTCTTGCATTAGCCAAAGTATCTTTCCGCCGGTATAACCTGGAAGCATGCTATTGTTGGTATACTTTAATAATTCTTTTTCTCCGCCTGCAGCAGCAATAATTTCCCTGCACTGTTTTTCTGTCCTTTGGTCATTCCAAAGAAATGCAGGCCTTACAACCTCCCCATCCTTATCCAATGGTACCAAGCCATGCATTTGTCCAGAAAGACCTATTCCCTTTATCTCTTCTGTAGGGACCGCACTTTCTTTAATGATTCTTTGTAAAGTTTTAACTGTTGCATCCCACCAGTCGCCAGGATTCTGTTCTGCCCAGCCGGGATTAGGCGTATACAGGGGGTATTCTTCTGTTGCAGAGCATATCAGCTGGCCATTTGCATCAACCATAATCGATTTACAGCCAGTAGTACCTATATCTATGCCAATTATATATTTATTTGCCATTTGAATTCTCCTTGCTTATAATTAGCAAATTATCTTTAGAGATAACGGAGCCTTATATGCTTAATTAACAGATACTCGTATAAACCTTCAGGCCCATGCTCATGCCCATAGCCACTTTCTTTCCATCCCCCGTAAGGTGCATTTATAACGCCTGCATCCACATTATTGATAGCTACATTTCCAGCCTCTATTTCCAGCGATAGCCTGTTTGTTATGCTTAAGCTTTCAGTAAATACAATTGCGGCCAACCCGTAAGGAGAATCATTGGCAAGCTCTACAGCTTCCTCTAATGTCTTAAAAGACATGACCCCGACTACCGGACCAAAGGTCTCTTCCTGCATAACCAGCATACTATGGTCAACATCACGGAGAATTGTGGGCTGGAAATAATAACCTTTCTTATACTTTTCTGCAGAGGGCTTTCCCCCGCCGCAAGCAACTTTAGCCCCCTTTGATACTGCATCTTCTATATGCCTTTTTGCTGTTTTTACCCCACCGGTAGTACACATAGGTCCCAAATTACAATCTTCTTTTAATCCGTCGCCAATAGTTAGCTTTCCTGCCTGTTCTGCAAATTTTTCGATAAAATCTTCATATATAGCCGCATCCACATAAATCCTGTTTACAGCTATGCATATCTGGCCCATATTCCTAAATGATCTTCTTACAGCTCCTTCTACAGCCTTATCAAGATTACAATCCTTGCATATGACCATGGGAAGACTTCCGCCTAATTCTACAGATACCTTTTTAAATGTGTCCGCACAACCCTTTAGAACTTCCCTTCCAGTACTGGTTGAGCCTGTAAAAGCAATCTTTTTTACTTTTTTGCTATTAAAAAGTATTGGGCCCACTTCGGAGCCAGAACCGGTAATTGCATTTACTACCCCATCAGGTACACCTGCATCCACAAGGCATTTAATAAAAGCAAGAGGAGATAAAGGCGTTTCTGATGGCAGCTTTGCAACTACAGTACAGCCAGAAGCAAGGGCACCTCCAACTTTCCATGCAAGCAATTCAATGGGATAATTCCAGGGAGAAATAGCTCCTGCCACTCCAATCGGTTGATATATTACTCTGCTTTCCATATTTTTATCCTCATTGGCAATAATCCTTCCATACACTCTTTCACCCTCTTCGGCATAATAATCTAAAATCTTTGCACCTTTTTTAACTTCTCCTGCAGCTTCCTTTAGAGGCTTCCCTTCTTCCTGGGTCATAAGTTTGGCAATCTCATCTACTCTTTCATATACCATGTCACTGGCTTTCCTGAGGTACTCTCCCCTTTCGAAAGGAGTTAGTTTAGACCATTTACCAAATGCTTCACCGGCAGCATTAATAGCCTTACATACATCTTTCCTGCGGGCTTTTTGGACTTCCCCAAAAACTTCTCCATAAGCCGGATTAATTACCTCCATGGTGTCCTTAGCTTCTGCTTTTACCCATTCTCCACCAATTAGTAATTTTTCTCTTATCATAGCTTTCTCCCCTATTCGAAAAATTTTATTTCTTATCTTTCATCAGGATCAACCTTGCAAGTTACCCAAACCACGATAAGGGGTAAATTTCCCCTTTGCTTGGTTGTATGAAACTCTCCAGGAGGCACGTATAGAGCATCACCCTGCCTAATATCATACTCATCATCTCCAACAACCATAACTCCTTTACCCATTACTACATAGTATACTTCTTCCATATCATCATGTGAGTGCCCCGTAGTAGTACCGGTAGGATAAATTATGGTGTGGCCTAGAGTTAGCCTCCTTGACTCACAACCTTCATCTTCAGGATCAATTACATAATTTGTGTCTCTTAATATAGCTTTGTCCCGCTTTTTTACCCTATCCCTTAAGGACCTGGGATCAATATCAGCCTTTAAATCTTGTATATTTTTTACATATTTCATTTTAACCTCCTTATATGATTAACAGCATACTATATAAATTATCCGTTTAAAAAAATGCAAAAATTATTTGCCTGCTTTAATGCTATCCCTGTTAAATACCCACCGGGGTTTTCGCCCCTCTAAAACATCTGTTACTCCTTCTGCTGCATGCATAGCCATTCTCCTGGAACTTTCACCGGTTAAGGCTGCAGAATGCGGTGTAAGGATAACGCTTTCAATACCTAATAGCGGGTTCTTTTTTTTAGGAGGCTCGTTTTCAAATACATCCAAAGCAGCCCCGCCTATGCCTCCATCTTTTAGAATACCAGCCAATGCTTTTTCATCTACAATTCCTCCGCGTGAAGTGTTTATCAAAAAGGAGCCTTTCTTCATTTTACTCAAAAGGTTTTTTCCAACCAGATGATGATTCTCTTTAGTATAAGGAATATGCAGGGACACAAAGTCTGCTTCCATAAATACCTCATCCAAACTACCTTTAAGCTTAAAGGGGAAATTAACTTCTAAACCTTCAGGTAAAAAAGGATCATAGGCGATTATATCCATGTTAAATGCATTATAACATTTTCTGGCCATTGCCCTGCCAATATTGCCAAAACCAACTAATCCTAAAATTTTTCCAGAAATATCTATGGGAATATAGTTATTCCTTATCTTCCACCTTAAGCCCCTTACTGCATTGTCCATGGCTTTCAAATTTTTAGCAAGAACAAGCATAAAGGCAATAGCATGCTCTGCCACTGTCTCAATATTGGCTTCAGGGGCGTTACACACGAAAATATTTTTTTCTGAAGCAGCTTTTACATCTACATTGTCCACCCCTTTTCCTGTTCTTCCTATAACTTTCAGCCTTTTTGCCGCCAATATTGTCTCTCTGCTTAATTTGGTAGCAGTCCTTACAATAAGGCCATCAATATCTTTAATTTGCTTTCTCACCACTTCATCCTCCGGAGAGCTGGAAACAATGACCTCAAAACCTTTGTTTTTGAGAAAATTTATTGCATCCTTGTGTATTTTTTGTCCCAACAATACCTTTGCCATTTAAATCAATCCTTCTTGCTTAAAATATTCCTTAAGTCCTTTTTTTTCTTCCGGAGCCAGGGCTGCTAATGGCTTTCTAGGCTCCCCACCAAAATACCCGCAGATAGATGCAGCAGCTTTAACCCCGCTTACAGCATTAGCCCCGGATACCTTTCCGTTAACCTGAAATAGCTTTAAGTGCAAGCGTTTTGCTTCCTCAATTTTGCCATTTAAGTATAAATTATACAATTTACAGCAAAGATTAGGTATAGCATTTGACAATGATAAAACCCCGCCAACAGCTCCACAAACAAGCCCTGTAAAAAAGAAGTTAATAGAACCAGCTAGAACATAGAAATCATCAATATCCATAGTGGCAGTAATATAACCCATAATTCCAGCCTTAGAACTATCTTTCATGCCCACTATATTAGGATGCCGGGCTAGTTTCCTCACAGCCTTTGCAGAAATTGTTACTCCGCTGGTAAAACCGGGAGCATTATAAATTAGCAGAGGTATATTTATGTTGTCTGCTATCTCTGTATAATAATTTATAAGTACTTCGTCATTTATTATTTTTTTAAAATAACTTGGAGTTAAAACACTTACAAAATCTGCTCCAATCCTTTCAGCTTCCTTGCTAAGCTGGATGGTTTCGGTGGTTGATTCGCAACCTGTGCCAGCCATTATTACCTTATCACCTTTGTTTTTAACAAACACTTCCAATACCTTCAACTGCTCATCTCTGGTAAGGCTTTTGTATTCTCCATTAGAACCCAGCGCCAGATGGCCGGTAATAGAAGACTTATTTAATTTTATTAAGTTCTCTTCTAATTTAGCATACTGTACTTCATCTCCTACAAAAGGGGTAATGGTTGGAACAAACACTCCACTAAGCTTGTCTTTCATTTTTTCCCTCCTTAAAGATTACTCTTCCGAAGTTAAATCAATATTTACCTCTTTTAGTTGTTCCCTGGTGACCGGAGATGGCGAATCAGTTAACATGCAAATTGCAGATTGAGTCTTGGGGAAAGCAATTACGTCCCTTATACTTTCCAAGTTGCCTAGCAGCATTACCAATCTGTCAAGACCCAAGGCTATTCCGCCATGAGGTGGGATTCCATACTCCAGGGACTTTATGAAAAAACCAAAATTTTCTTCTATGGTTTTTTTATCCATTCTTAATAACTCAAAAATTTTATTTTGTAAATCCAAGTCATTTATCCTTATGGAGCCTCCCCCGATTTCTTCCCCGTTAAGCACAATATCATAGGCTAATGATTTAACCTTTAAAGGTTCGTCCTCTAAAAATTTTATAGTTTCCTGACTGGGCATGGTAAATGGGTGATGTACCGGTGAAATCCGGTTAAGTTTCTGATCCAACTCAAATAGTGGAAAGTTATCAACCCATACCAGCTTAAAACCCTTTTTTGCCATATTTAATTTCTTTGCTATATGCCCCCTTATAGTCCCTAGGGTTTTACAAGTTATTAAGAAATCATCAGCAACAATTATTAACAGGTTTTTATCTTTTAAATTTAGTTGCTTAATCAGTGCCTTCTTCTCCTCTTCCTTTAAGAACTTGGCTATTGGGGATTCCAGCTGGTCTTTTTCTACCTTCATCCATACCAGCCCCCCCGCGCCGCAATCCCTGGCAATTTTTATTAAATTGTCCAATTCATTTCTGCTGAAATCCTGGTAATTGTCAACCACAATACTTTTAATGACTCCCTTGTTTTTTAATACCCCTTTAAATATTTTAAACTCGGTACCCTCAAAAATTTCTGATATGTCATTTATTTCAAGGCCGAACCGGAGGTCTGGTTTATCTGTTCCGTATGTTTCCATGCTCTCCTGCCAGCTTATCCTCTTAAAAGGCTTTTCTATCTCAGTCCCTAAAACCTTCCTGAAAATTTCAGCCAGCATCTCTTCTATAGTTTTCATTACATCAATCGGCTCTACGAAAGACATCTCCAGATCTATCTGGGTAAACTCAGGTTGTCTGTCAGCTCTAAGGTCTTCATCCCTAAAACACCTTGCTATCTGGTAACACCGGTCAAATCCTGAAAACATCAATATTTGCTTAAACAATTGGGGGGATTGGGGCAAAGCATAAAACTTTCCTGGATTTAGTCGGGATGGAACTAAAAAATCCCTGGCACCCTCAGGAGTGCTTTTTGCCAATATAGGAGTTTCTATCTCTAAAAATCCTTTTCCGTTTAAATAATTTCTGGTTGCAGAAGTAACTTTGTGCCTAAGCCTAATATTTTTTTGCATCTGGAGAGTTCTCAAATCGATATATCTATACTTTAACCTATGTGTTTCTTCTACCTTATCCCTTTCATTTAGCATAAAAGGTGGGGTTTTTGACTTATCCAGTATCTCAGCATCATTTACAGCTACTTCAATCTGCCCAGTTTTTAAATCATAGTTAATAGTTTCTTCAGACCTTTTTCTGACTTTGCCACTTACCCTCAAAACATACTCGCCCCTGGCTTCCTTGGCAAGATTATAGGATTCTTTATTGACGCTGGGATCAAAAACCAACTGGATAATACCTGAAAAATCCCTCAGGTCTATAAATATCAGTTTTCCATGATCCCTTCTGCTGTTTACCCAGCCGCATAAAACAGCTTCTTCGCCTATGCTGTCTGTATCCAGTTCCCCGCATAAATTTTTCCTGAGGCTAGTTTTAAAATTTTGGTAATTTATATCTTTTTCAAAATCAAAGCCCATATCTATTTTCCTTTCAAAAATTCCATTAAATTGTCCTTTTCGGTTAGCCAGTTAAACTCATGTTGCTTAAAAGCCCTGATGTCTTTTACCGTTATCTTATTTTCTCTTATCTCTTGCTCCCCAATTATCGCAGCAAAATCAAAATTATTCTTTTCTGCCCATTTTAGCTCAGAGCCAACACTTTTTATACTAAAATTTATTTCACAAATAAAAGTATCCCTTAAAAATTTTGCCACTTTTAGAAGAAAAGAATAATAGCTTTCATCCATTGCAATCAAGTAAATTTTCTTTTTCTTTTCTTGATCGCTAATTTTTATGTCCAACTGTTTCATTAGCATTGCAGTCCTATCCACACCAATAGCAAACCCAATAGCTGGCATATCCGGTCCTCCAAATTGCCCTATTAAATTGTCATACCTTCCCCCACCGCCCAAGGCGTTCTGGGCACTCTTTATCTGGCGGGATATAACCTCAAATATTGTTTTTGTATAATAGTCAAAACCTCTTACCAGATTATAATCTATTTCGTAATTTATATTTAAATTTTTAAGATAAGCTATTACCTTTTCTATATGCTCCCTGCAATCTTTACATAAATAATTATAAATTTTAGGAGAATTGCTTATGACATTTATGCAGCTCTTTTTTTTGCAATCAAAAATCCTTAAAGGGTTATTTGAAAACCTGTTTTTACAATCCCGGCAAAGCTCATCTTTTTTTGGTTCTATGTATGCTTTAAATTTTTTTATAAAATCCTTCCGGCATTTGTGGCAGCCAATGCTGTTAACCAGCAAAGTTAAATCCTTAAAGCCTAATTTTCCAAACAGCTGGTTGGCAAGCCAAATCACTTCCGCATCTATTGCTGGATTGCTTACTCCTACTGCTTCTACCCCTAATTGGTGGAATTCCCTCATCCTGCCTTTCTGGGGCCTTTCATATCTAAACATATTGCCATTATAGTAAACCTTCAGCGGCAATCTTTTTGAATATAACTTATGCTCTATTATTGCTCTTACTACAGAAGCTGTTCCTTCCGGCCGTAAAGTAAGGGATCTTCCCTTTTTGTCCTTAAAGGTATACATTTCTTTTTGTACAATATCTGTATTTTCCCCTATGCCTCTGCTAAAAACTTCGGTATGTTCAAAAGCCGGTGTCTTTATTTCCTGGTAATTAAAAAGGCTAAACAGCTTTTTTGCAGTTCCTTCAATAAAGTTTCTGTAGCCTAATTTCTCTCCAAATATGTCTGTAGTACCCCTAGGTGAATTTAAGTCCAATGTTTATCACACGCCCTATTATCCTAAAAATCGTTTACTTAAATAATAATTATTATCCAGTTCAAATTCTAAACTGGTGTCCCCGCCATGTCCTGGATATATTAACAAATTTTTATCCATTTTGCTTAAATTTATTAAAGATTCTTTAATTTCTTCTGCACTACCTCCGGGCAAATCGGTCCGGCCTATAGCATTTTTAAATAATAGGTCTCCGGTAAACAACAAATTTTTATATCTTATTATTATACTTCCGGGAGTATGGCCAGGCATTCTTTTAACTTCTAAGCCTAATCTTTTTCCTTCTTTAAAATTTTCTTCCGTTATTAGCCTGTAATTATCCAGGGAAAGGGATTGACCTCCGAAAGCAGAAGACATGTTGTGATCAGGCTTTTGCACTATATCTTCTTCTATTTCATGGATATAAAAAGGGATATTGTAATCCTTTATTACATTTTTTACAGCGCCTATGTGGTCATAATGTCCATGAGTATTTAATATAAATAAAGGGCTTAATTTATTGGATTCTAAATAATCCCTTATGCTTTCATAATCGGCTCCGGGATCTATTATTATGCATTCATCGCTATTAAATTGTAAAATATAGCAGTTGACACTGAAAAAACCTAAAATTAATTTCTTTACTTTCAAGTCTACTTTCTAGGTAATATTCTAAACACATCGTAAATTGAATCTATCTTTTTTAAATTATTGATAATATCTTTTATTATATATTTATTACTAATTTCTATTAAAAACCTGAATTTGGCATGCCCTACTTTATCCTGGTTTAAAGTACTTGCAGAGACAATATTTATGTCATACTCGCTTATTACATTAGTAATATCCCTAAGCAATTTTGTCCTGTCCAGTGCTTCGACCTGGATTTCTGCATTAAACTTATGTGGAGCCCTGGTATCCCATTCAACTTCTATGAACCTTTTTTTGTTCATTACATCCAGGTTTTTAATATTGTTGCAGTCTTTCCTATGAACAGATATTCCCTTGCCCCTGGTAATATATCCTATAATTCTGTCTCCCGGAACCGGATTACAGCACTTGGCAATTGTTACCAGCATGCCATCCATTCCTTTTACCTTAATCCCGGTTTTACTCCTGTCTTTCTTTTCTTTCTGTCTAACTTCTTTTTGAGGAATATCCTCAACGGTCATCTCTTTTTCCGGCTCCACCTGGTTTAGTCTTTTTACTATCTTGGTATATACCTGGTGAGGTGATATTTTATGGGACCCTATATTACTAAAAAGCTTACTAACCTTTTCAAAATTCATGTCCTTGGCTACATCTTCAATTACCTCAGAAGGTACGCTTTTAAAAGACAGGCTGTTCCTACGCAAAATTTTTGCCAGTATTTCCCTGCCTGCATTATAGGCTTCCTGTCTTTCTTCACGGTTAAACCACTGTTTAATCTTATTCCTAGCACTTGATGTCTTAACCACATTAAGCCAGTCCCTGCTAGGTCCCTTAGGTGTCTTTGAAACAATAATTTCTACAATATCACCATTATCAAGAATGCTTTCAATGGGTACCATCTGGCCATTAACCTTGGCCCCAATGCAATTATGGCCTATATCTGTATGTATCTGGTAAGCAAAATCAATAGGGGTTGATTCCCTTGGCAGATTAATAACCTTTCCCTTGGGGGTAAATACAAATACTTCCTCTTCAAAAAGGTCCAGCTTTAATGACTCCATATAGTCTTCGGGATCTTTTAACTCCCTTTGCCAGTCAAGTATCTGCCTAATCCAGGCAATTCTCTTATCAAATTCACTCAGTTCCAAATTCCCTTCCTTATACTTGTAATGGGCAGCGATACCATACTCAGCAAATTTATGCATCTCAAATGTTCTGATCTGGATTTCTACCGGTTTTCCCTTATCTCCGATTACAGTAGTATGGAGAGACTGGTACATATTAAATTTAGGGTTAGCAATATAATCCTTAAACCTTCCCGGTACAGGTTTCCACAAAGAATGTATGGTGCCCAAAACTCCATAACAGGTTTTTACGTCATTCACAATTATTCTTATCGCCATCAAGTCATAAATATCATCAAATTTTCTGTTTTGCTTGGTTATTTTATTATAAATGCTGTAGTAATTTTTCTTCCTTCCGTTTATCTCAGAAGTTATCCCTACCTCTTTCAATTTCCGGTCAACTGTTTTTATGGCTTTATCTATTAATGATTTCCTTTCAGACATTTTTTCTTTAGTCATTTCCTTAATAAGCTTGTATTGTTTGGGATATAGGTGCTCAAAGGCTAAATCCTCCAACTCTGATTTTATCTGAAAAATCCCCAGTCTATGGGCAATAGGGGCATAAATTTCAATAGTCTCCAGAGACTTTTTTTCCTTTTTTTCTTTCTTTAGGGACGACAGGGTTCTCATATTATGTAGCCTATCAGCCAGCTTGACCAGTATTATCCTCACATCCTCAGACATAGCGATAATCATTTTTCTTAAATTTTCAACCTGTCTCTCTTCTTTGCTGTGAAATATAATCTTGTCCAGCTTGGTTACACCGTTTATTATATTGGCAATCTTTTTCCCAAATTTCTTTTTTATGGTCTTAACGCTGAATTCAGTATCCTCTACCAAGTCATGCAAGATTGCAGATACTATAGAAACCTGGTCCATTTCAATATTAGCTAATATGGTTGCCACTTCCAGCGGATGGGCTACAAAAGGTTCTCCTGATTTCCTGTGCTGGTCTTTATGGTTTTCCTTTGCAATGGAATATGCTTCCCTCATTAATTTTTTATCCACTTGCGGATTGTATGAGGAAACTTTATCCACCAGCCGCTCAAACATGGCATCAGTATCCACTTTTTTTGTTTGCTGACTGCCGCTTATTGCTTCTTTTTCCTTAATTTTGCCCATAATCCCTAAATTATTTTTTATTGGCTTATATTATAAAACATTTTCACCATAACCTAAAATAAGTCAACTAGCACCAGCTGAATATTTTTATTTCCCATCCATTCATTCTCCTGGACGTAATAAAGTATATTTATTTTACTGCCCTTCCTTATTTTTTCTTTTATCTGCTGTCCAACCCCAAACATTATAGCCTGTAAGCAGGTTCCGCTATTTTCTAAGCTAAGCTTAACATGCTTTCCGCCTTTCAATAACCTGATATCCCTAATAGTGCAGTTTTTTGTCATAAATGCCGGTTTTGGGTTTCCAACTCCGCAAGGCTCCAGCAATTTCAAATCTTTTACCAATTTTGGGTCTATCTGTGAAAAATTTATCTCAAGGTCATAGTACAGCTTCTTTTTAATATCTTCCCCACTAATACCATTACTGGCAATACTTGTAATCTCACGCTTAAAATCCCCATACTTGCTTTTTTCCATGGTTATTCCACATGCCAGTTCATGTCCACCATACTTAGTAAAATATTTATCTATCAAAGAAAGGCTTTCATGCAAATTAAAGCCGGGAATGCTCCTTCCCGAGCCTTTTAGCTGTCCTCCTTTCTCTTTAAACAATATGGCTGGAATATTATATTTCTTTACAATGTCTGAAGCTACTATGCCTAGTACCCCCTCGTTCCATTCTTCCGACTTTCCTACATAAATTCTCTCATTTTTCACAATATTTTCTAAGTTCCCGCTGCTTGTTATCTCTTTAAAAATTTTATCCTGGATTTTTTTCCTTCTTTGGTTAAACCCATTAAGCTTGCAAACTTTTTTATCAATATCCATGCAACCGTTTTTTAACAATTCAATGCTGCTATAAGCTCTTTCTATCCTCCCAGCAGCATTAAGCCGGGGAGCTATTATAAAGGCAACATCATAGGCGCTAATCTCATCCTTTCCCTCCAATACATTCTCTATTATGCCCCGCAAGCCTTTATTTGAGGTCTTTCCCATAAGTTCTAACCCCTTTTTTACTATAACTCTGTTTTCATCTAAAATTGGCATAACATCTGCAATAGTGGATACAGCAACCATATCCAGCAATTCGTTCAAGTAGCTTTTATGGAACTTAACCTTTTTAACTTCGCTTATCTTTCTAAGCGTTGCAATTATGAATTTAAAAGTAACCCCTCCCCCGCTTAAATGTTTGAAGGGATACCCCGATGACCTAAGCTTGGGATTTATAATTATATACCGGGGATTATTATCTTCTTCCAGGCTTTTTACAGGTTCATGATGGTCACAGACAATAAAATCAGGTCCGCTGCCAGCTAAAACATGCTGCTGCACCTTAAGGCTATTGGTACCACAGTCCACACATATAACTAAACCATAAGAATCTTTTACTTTTTTTAAAAAATCCAGGTTTATATCATAACCTTCATCAAACCTGCTGGGGATATACACTTGGGGCCCTGCATCCAGCTTATCTAAAAAATTATATAATATAGCCGCACTTATTACCCCATCTGCATCATAGTCTCCAAATATGAGGATTTTTTCCCTGTCTTTTACTGCTCTTATAAGCCGCTCAACTGCAGGCTCTATATTAGGTAAAAGAAAGGGTTCATGTAAATGCTTAATAGATGGCTTTAAGAACAAATTGATGTCCTCTTCTTTTACCATCCCCCGGTTTGCCAGAATTTGTGCCAGGACTGGACTATAACTTAAATTAAAAGCTTTTTCTTGTTTCTTTTTATTCCTTGGTCTCCACCTATGGAAAATGCTTTCCATAATTATTTTTTATACCTTGGAAATCTGTTATTCCATGTTACCAGGATTGGGCTGGCAAAAAATATTGATGAATAAGTTCCAGAAATTATTCCTACAGTTAAAGCAAGGGCAAAATCCTGCAGCGCAGTGCTGCCAATAACTAGTAAGATAATGACAGGGAAAAGGGTGGTAACAGAAGTGTTTATGGATCTGGAAAGAGTTTTATTAACAGAATTATTTACCACATTTGCATACCCGTTTTTGTTGGCCTGGGGAGTGTTTTCCCTTATACGGTCAAAAACAACAATAGTGTCATTTAAAGAATAACCTATAATAGTAAGTATAGCCGCAATGGTTGAAGTATTGATTTCCCGGTGCAGAATTGCATAAACCCCAAGAGTAACTAATACATCATGGGCCAGGGTTACAATGGCAGTAGCTCCGAACCTGAACTCAAACCTTATCCAGACATAGAGCATAATCCCTAAAATGCTCACTCCTATAGCTATCAGGGCGTAACGGGTGATTAATTTCCCAAATCCCGGTAAAACATTTCTGTCTTGCAAAGGCGGGCCATCTACTCCAATCTCTCTATCTAAAGCTTCTAGTATCTCATTTTTGGTTTCAGTATCCCTGGTGATAGTCCTTATAATAAAGCGGTCTGATTCAGTACGCTGCAGAATAGCTCCCTCAAAGCCAATATCTTCCATTACCTGCCTTACCTCGTCGACTTCCACATCCCTTTCAAATTCTACTTCCATTAGTGAGCCGCCAAGAAAATCTATTCCCAGGTTAAAACCTCCCTGGGCAATAAACCCTATAATCCCAATAGCAATAACTATTGCAGAGACTATAAACCATATTTTCCTTTTTCCTATAAAATTTATGTTGGTTTCCCTCGATATCAAGAGCTACTCCTCCTCTTTTTAAGCCAAATCCCTAAAAATTGTGGAGTGGCAACTTTTTTAAACCCTGCTAGAAGGTAAAGAATTGACCTGCTGAATACCAAGCTGGTCAACATGCTGATAATTACTCCCAGGCTTAAAGTAACCGCAAAGCCCCTGATTGGCCCTGTGCCAAACCTATATAGGGCAGCAGCCGTTATAAGGGTGGTTACATTTGCATCAACAATTGTTCTAAGACCATGCCTGAAACCTCCGTTTATGGACATCCTCGCGGATTTGCCCTTCTTTATTTCTTCTTTTATCCTCTCAAAAATGATTACATTGGCATCAACTGCCATGCCAATGGTAAGTATAATTCCTGCAATTCCCGGAAGGGTTAATGCTGCTCCAATTCCAGCCAGGATACCCCAGAAAAGGATTATATAAATAAGCAGGTTAATAATAGATATAAGGCCCAACCCCCGGTAATAGGAAACCATAAACACAATTATTAAAATAAATCCGATTACCCCTGCATATAATCCCTTGGTTAAGGCATCTCTGCCCAAAGTAGGCCCAACCGTCCTGTTTTCTTCTATTTGTAAATTAACCGGTAACGCCCCTGTTTGAAGCACCAGTGCAATATTCTTGGCTTCTTCCAAGCTGTTTATTCCTTCTATTACTGCATCACCTTCAATAGCCTTAGTAATAACAGGTGCTGATTTTATTTCATCATCTAAAACTATTGCCAGTTGTTTACCAACATTATTTCTAGTTATTTCTGAAAAAATTTCCTGTCCTTCAGGCTTGAAGCTCATATTCACTACTATCTGGCCATTAGGATTATAGCCAGCCTGGGCATTTGCTAATTTATCTCCTGTCAGGAGTACTGGCCCCAAAAGGGATGTTTCCCCAGTACCAGAATCTACCAATATCTCACCCACAGTTTCCTGGGTCTGTGGGTCTATTAAGAAAGACTTTCCATTTGCAGTCTTGGGCATAAACTTTCCAATTACCTCTTCTGTTTCCGGCTCTGCTAAAAGCAAATCCCCGTCCTGGGATAAAACCTTGCCCTCCACTGTCCCAGACCTCATATTATATAAATGAATTTCGGTCTCCTGGGGGTCTGTAGAAAAATTACCGGTATCAGTATTGAAAGTTACCGGCCCTTCACTTGAGACAAATACTCCTTTCAGTATCCTGAACTCTAACTGGGCAGTCTTGCCAATAACTTCCAGTGCCCTATCAGGATCCTTAACCCCAGGAAGTTGCACTACAATATTGTCCGAATAATCCCTGGTAACCAAGGGTTCGGATATACCTAGCTTGTCAATCCTCCCCCTTATTATAAGCATAGCTTTATCCAGGGATTCCTGGGTGACCCCGCCTTCTTCCACATCAGTAGGCTTTAGTATTATCTGGGTTCCACCCTTTAGGTCCAAGCCCAGCTCTATGGAAGAAGCAAAAGGATATGCATAATAAATGCATGTCCCAATTATTGCCGCAAGGATTATTAGAATAGTAATATGAAGCTTCTTGTTTCGCATAATTATGTGGAGCTTACCTTCTTAGATACCGCTTCTTTGGTTACTTTTACATCAACTCCACTGGATAGGGTGATGATAATAGAATCTTCCCTGACATCCTTTATCCTGCCATAAAATCCGCCAACGGTAACTACTTCGTCTCCCCTTTTAAGGCTACTTTTTAGTTCCTGTGATTTTTTGCTTCTTTGCCTCTGTGGCCTTATCAGCAAGAAATAAAATGCAACTACGAGCACTGCCAGCCAAATCCAGGTACCGTATTTTGCCAGTAAGCCTGGTTCTTCTTCTGCTCCCGTGGTTTCAGCTGCGCCTTCTTCGCCAGTAGGTTGCATGGGGTAACATCCGATGCTAATAGTCCCTATTGCTATAATAAAAATTGATATTAGCAATATGGCAACAAATCTTTTTGATATTCTCATATACACCTCTCAAGTCATTTATATTATTTTAGTAAACATTACTATTATTAACATTTTTCAGAAATTTGCAAATATATAGGTTGTTTTTCTAAAGATTTTTGTAATTATTTTTAAAATCCCTAGCAAATTCCTTAAATTTATCCTTTTTTATGGCCCCTTTAGCTTTGCTTAACAGGTCAAATAAAAAATAAAGGTTGTGGTGGCTTAGTAGCATACTTGAAAGTATTTCTTTACTTTTATACAGATGCCTTAAATAAGATTTTGAATAGTTCCTGCAAGTATAGCAACCACATTTAAAATCCAAGGGATTAAAATCATATTTAAACTGGCTGTTCTTTATATTAATCTTGCCTCCATAAGTAAAAGCGCTTCCGCTTCTGGAAATTCTGGTTGGGAGTACGCAATCAAACATATCTACGCCATAGCCAATAGCATCTAGAAGCCCTACTGGGTCTCCCAGTCCCATAAAATATATGGGTTTGCTGCTATCTACAAAATTGGTAGTATGTTCCAGTATTTCCATAGTCATACCCCTTTCCTCCCCCACGCTTAATCCTCCTATAGCAATACCGTCAAAATCCATCTCTGAAATTGTTTCTGCACAAAACTTTCTCATGTTTTTTTTAAACCCGCCCTGTACTATCCCAAATAGCTTTGTAGCTGTCCCTAGTTTGCCCTTTTCCTTCAGAGATCTTTCAGCCCAATCAATAGTTCTTTTGGCAGCAATTCTAGTCCTGGATTCATCTTCGGTGTAGGGAATGCATTCATCTAATACCATTATTATATCTGAATCCAGGTCCGCCTGCATCCTGACTACATCCTCTGGGGTAAAAAAATGGAGGGATCCATCAATTATAGACTTAAATTCAACCCCCTCATCTCTTACCTTCCTTATGTCTCCCAGGCTAAACACCTGAAACCCCCCACTATCGGTTAAGATATTATGCTCCCAGTTCATAAAATAATGTATGCCCCCTGCTTTTTTAATTACATCAATCCCTGGCTGGAGGTAAAGATGATAAAGGTTGCCTAAAAGTACCTTACAGCCCATTCCATACAATTGGTCCACGGTTACTGCCTTTACAGTAGCCTTGGTTCCCACCGGCATAAAAACTGGTGTATCGATATTTATCCTATCCATCTTAAGCAACCCTATCCTAGCCCCTGTGTTTTTATCTTTTTTTATAATCTTAAAATTATTCATATTAATTAATGTATAAACATACAATCTCCGAAACTAAAAAACCTGTAACCGTTTCTTTTTGCCACTTCATAAGATTGTAACAATCTTTTTCTTCCTGCAAAAGCAGCCACCATGATTATCAAGGTTGACCTGGGCAGATGGAAATTGGTTATCATTGCCTCAACAGCCCTAAATTTATAGCCAGGATATATATATAGGCTTGTCTTTCCCTTAAATGGCTTAATTTTACCGTATTTTTCCATCAAAGTCTCCAGTGCCCTGGCAGCTGTAGTTCCTACAGCTATAATTCTTCCCCCTCTTTTTTTAGCTTCCCTCATTTTCCCTGCCTCTTTTGCTGACACTGTGAAATACTCGCTATGCATGGTATGACTTTCAATATTTTCTTCCTTTACCGGCCTAAATGTATCTATCCCGATATTTAAAGAAACTTTTGCAAAAAAAATTCCCATGCCTATTAACTCATCCATAAGGTCACTGGTAAAGTGTAGACCTGCAGTAGGAGCAGCAACAGAACCTTTCTTCTTCGCATATACTGTCTGATAGGAGCGCTCTTTAATATTATTTTTTTTTATGTATGGGGGGAGCGGTATATTGCCTTCTTCCTCAAATATTTTTTCAGGGTTTGTGTTAAATTCCACTACTGCCTTTCCGCTATCTTTTTTCTCTACAATCTCAAACTGGTATTTGCCAACCTTTACCTTGGAGCCTTTCCTTAGCCTTTTTGCAGGCCTCAGCAGGGCCAGGCACCTCTTTTCTGCGATTTTTTCCAGAACGAAACATTCCACTTTCCCCCCTGTCATTTCCTTCCTTCCAAACAGCCTGCACTTTACAACTCTGCTTTCATTTATCACCAGACAATCATTTTTCTTTAGGTAATTTCCAATATTGTAGAAACGATTATGCTTGATTTCTCCAATATGCCTGTCTAAAACCATTAACTTTGAATGGTCCCTTTGGGCAAGGGGTTTCTGGGCTATAAATTTTTTGGGGAGGCTATAGTCAAAGAGCTCTAAATCCATATTATTTAAAAAAGGCCCGGGTTTTCATCTTTTTCAATGCCGAAATGCTTATAAGCCAATCTCGTGGCCACCCTGCCCTTGGCTGTTCTTTTAATAAATCCAAGCTGCAGGAGATATGGCTCATAAACATCTTCAATGGTAGTAATTTCCTCCCCTATGGAAGCAGCAATGGTGCTCACCCCCACAGGGCCGCCGCTGAACTTGTTTATAAGGGTTTTTAATATCTTTTTATCAATAAAGTCTAAGCCTGCCCTGTCTATTTCCAGCTTGGTAAGTGCTTTCGCAGCAATATCCCTGGTTATCTCACCTTTACCATAAACCAGTGCATAATCCCGTACCCGTCTTAAGAGCCGGTTTGCAATTCTTGGGGTTCCCCTACTTCTTTTGGCAATAATTTTTGCGCCGCCATCTGTTATATCTAAACTGAGTATAGAGGCAGACCTCTTAATAATTTTTAATATGTTTTCCTCTTCATAATAATCAAGTCTTAAGTTTACCCCAAACCGGTCCCTTAATGGGGATGCTACCAGGCCTATTCTTGTGGTTGCCCCTATAATAGTAAAGGGAGCTACATCTATTCTTATAGAACGGGCAGAAGGTCCTTTACCGATTATTATATCCAGCTTAAAATCTTCCATCGCCGGGTAGAGTATTTCTTCTACAGTCCTGTTTAACCGGTGGATTTCATCTATGAACAATACGTCAAAATTTTCCAAATTGGTAAGTATGGCAGCCAGGTCTCCAGGCCTTTCAATTGCAGGCCCTGATGTTACTCTGAAATTTACTCCTAACTCATTGGCAATAATTTCTGCCAGGCAAGTCTTGCCCAGGCCGGGAGGCCCGGAAAGTATTACATGGTCTAGTGGCTTTTTTCTTTTTTTTGCAGAATTTATAAAAATAAGGAGGTTGTCCTTAACCTTTTTCTGTCCAATGAACTCATCTGTCAGTCTGGGGCGTAAACTTTTATCTAGTTCCACATCATCTTTTACATGCCTTGGGCTTACATCGCTTTCTTTGTTAAAATTATTATTAATCTTTTAAACCTCCTTTAATGCCATTTTTAAAATATCTTCTATTTTATTAGATTGTATATCCTTTAAATCCATACTGCCAAGCACTTTATCTATCTCCCTGCTGCTGTACCCCAAAGAATTTAAAGCTTGCCTTACCTCTACGAGTTTCCTGTCTTTAAATATGCCACTTCCTACTAGGGCATCTGTTTCCTTGCTAAACTTCTCGCTTAATTCTAAAATAATTCTTTCCGCAAGCTTCTTGCCAATACCAGTCACCCTCCGGAGCAAGTCTGCTTCCCTGCCAGCTATAATATTTTTTACTTCATCAACAGAATAAATTGAAAATATGCTTAGTGCAATTTTTATTGATACCCCGTTTACATCCAGTAATTTTAAAAAAACTTTCTTTTCTTTTAAAGAAGAAAAACCAACCAGACTGATATTATCTTCCCTTACATAAGTATAGATATCAAGTTCTGCCTTATCTCCAACTGCCGGAAGGCTTTCAAATGTCCTTGAAGAAATCAATATTTTAAACCCTACCCCTGCAGTCATAATAACTGCATATGAAGGTAGCTTCTCGATTATCTCTCCCCTAATTTTTGCTATCATGTTCTGCATCCTTTATTTTTTGCTGAAACTTGTAATTGTTGGCATGGCAGATACATATGGCTAATGCATCCCAAGCATCATCTTTTTTTGGAAGGTAACCTTCATCTAAGTTCAAAATACTCTGCAACATGTACTTTATCTGTTTCTTGGTTGCCCTGCCATAACCGACAATAGCTTGCTTTACCTGTAAGGGAGTATATTCGAATATCTCCAGATTATTCATGCTTCCGGCAAGGATACATACCCCTTTTGCCTGCCCCACTTTAATGGCTGATTTGGCATTTATACTAAAAAAGATTTCTTCTATTGCCAAAAAGTCAGGCAAATATTTTTTTATAACTCCATCAATGGAGGAAAAAATTTCATTTAACCGGTCTTGGATTGAATTGTTTTTGCTGGTTACAATACAGTCACAATAAAGGAGGCTAAATTTATTGTTTTTTACTTCCAATACACTAACCCCAGTAATTGCAAGGCCTGGATCAATGCCTATAATTCTCATACTTTTTTTAACCTTTTATGATTCAATTTCACTTAATAGTTCATCAGGTATATCTAAATTTGAGGTTACATTCTGGACATCATCATGGTCGTCTAATTTATTAATAAGTTTTAGGGCTTTTATAGCCTCTTGCCTCGGCAGCTCCAAAGTTGATTTAGGAATCATCTCTACTCCACTGGATTCAATCTCAATCTTCTTTTTTTCTATATAATTTTTTACATTCATAAAATCAGTAGGATCAGCCTTTACCACGTATTTCTGTTCTTCTTCATCAATATCTTCTGCTCCAGCATCAATAACGTTAAGCATAAACTCTTCTTCATCTTCAATATTATTTTTCTCTACAATCAATATCCCTTTTCTTTCAAACTGCCATCCCACACTTCCGCTTTCACCCAGACTTCCATTATTATTATTAAAAATATTTCTGACATCAGAAGCGGTACGGTTTTTATTTTCAGTCATAACTTCAACTAGGATAGCAATGCCGCCGGGGCCGTATCCTTCATAAACAGCACTTTCATAATCAACGCCTTCTAGCTCCCCAGTCCCCCTTTTAATTGCCCTGTCTATATTATCCTGAGGCATATTATATTCCTTGGCCTTAGCCAAAGCATTTGCTAAAGCTATATTATCCTTGGGGTCACCGCTACCGCCTTCCCTGGCAGCAACAGTTATCATCCTACTTAACTTACCGAATATTTGGCCCCTTTTTGCATCTTCCTTAGCCTTTTTATGTTTAATGGAATGCCATTTAGAATGCCCTGACATTTTCTTTCACCCTCTTTTCTTTAAATTTATTAACCATGCCTAAAAAATATTTATGTATGCGGAGATCATTGCCTAACTCAGGATGGAAAGCGCTAACCATAACACTTCCTTCTCTAGCCAGCACTATTTTATTTTCTGTTTTCCCCAACACTTTTACATTATTCCCTATTTCCAATATCTTAGGTGCTCTTATGAATATGGCTTTAAATTTTTGACCTGTACTGGCACCCAGTTTTAAATCTATGTGTTCCTCGAAGCTTTCAATTTGCCTGCCATAAGCATTCCTGTTTACAATTACATTAATATAGCCTAGCCCAAAATCTTCCCCTATTACTTTTCTTGCAACCATTATCATTCCTGCACAGGTCCCAAAAATGGGCTTGCCCTTATTATAGAATTCATCCAGGGGCTTCCTGAATCCATATTTTGCTATAAGCTTATTAATAGTAGTGCTTTCTCCACCAGGAATAATCAGCCCCCGGACTTCTTCCAGCTGCTCTGGAAATTTAACTTCAAAGCCAAGGGCCCCGCAGCTATTTATTGCCCTTATATGCTCCCTGAAGGCTCCCTGGAGCGCCAGCACTCCTACTTTTATAGCCATATTACCATCCTCTTGTCTGGATCATGTCTTTTTCTTCCATGTTTGATACCGATATGCCAGTCATAGCATTACCCAGTCCCCTGGACACTCTAGCCACTACATCAGGATTGCTGTAGTGGGTTGTAGTTTCCACAATGGCCTGTGCCATTTTCATTGGATCTTCAGACTTAAATATCCCTGAGCCTACAAAAATGCCGTCAGCTCCCAGTTGCATAATCATGGAAGCATCTGCAGGGGTTGAGATTCCACCGGCTGAAAAATTTACTACAGGAATCTTCTTATTTTCAGCTACATAGCGAATGAGGTCATATGGTGCCCCCATCTTCTTCGCCTCCGACATAAGTTCTTCTCTAGGTATAGAAGCAACTTTTCCTATTTCATCCCTTATGGTTCTCAAGTGCCTTACAGCATGGATTACATCCCCGGTTCCAGCCTCGCCCTTGGTCCTAATCATGGCCGCACCTTCGGCTATCCTGCGTAAAGCTTCACCAAGGTTAGTAGCACCACAAACAAAAGGAACTTTAAAATCCCATTTGTTTATATGGTTTTTTTCATCTGCTGGGGTTAGTACTTCGCTTTCGTCTATATAATCTATACCTATTGACTGCAGTATCTGCGCTTCACCAAAGTGTCCAATCCTTGCTTTTGCCATCACTGGTATAGATACAGCATCCATTATTTTCAGTATTATTTCAGGATCTGTCATCCTTGCCACTCCACCTGTAGCCCTTATGTCTGCCGGTATTTTCTCCAGGGCCATTACTGACACTGCTCCTGCTTCTTCAGCTATTTTTGCTTGCTCAACCGTGGTAACATCCATTATTACCCCGCCTTTTAGCATTTCAGCCAGCCCTGCCTTAACTTTTATAGTTCCCTTTTCCATTATATATACACCTCCTGCTCATACTCCCACTCCTAGCGACATCTCCTCAAGCCTTTTTATTCTTTCTTCAGCGGGAGGATGAGTATTAAATAAATTAGTAAATAAAGATTTGGCTTTTTTGCCAATTGGATTAGAGATAAAAAGGTGTGCGGTTGCATTATTGGCAGTCTCTACTGCGCTATTTTTGTTAATTTTTCTCAAGGCGCTTGCCAGCCCTGCAGGATACCTGGTAACTAAAGCTCCATTGGAATCAGCTAAAAATTCCCTATTCCTGCTAACTGCAAACCTTATAACTGCTGCAATTAAAGGGGAAAGCAATATAAGGATAATCCCCACTACCAGCAAAATTATAGAAAGAGGTCCTCCTGAACTTCTACTTGACCTCCTCCTTCCGCCAAATATAAAGGATCTGAGCATAAAATTACTGGCTATGGTAACCATGCCCACCAAAACTACTATTACCGTGCCTAATAATATGTCATAATTTTTTATATGTGACAGCTCATGCGCAGCCACACCCTTTAACTCCTGGTCATTTAAATTTTCAATCAAACCGCGGGTAAATACTATTACCCCCTTGCCGGGATTCCTGCCCGTTGCAAAAGCATTCATGCCCCTATCCTCTATAACATAGATTTTAGGCATGGGAATTCCAGCAGCAATAGATAAGCCTTCCACCATGTAATACACTCTTGGATTTTCTTCCCTGGATAAAGGCTTTGCCCTGGTTAACTTCAATACAATTTTATCACTATTGTAATAACTTGCAAAACTGGCCAATATTGCAATAATTAGGGCAAAAATCAAAAGTAATATGGAATAATTTCCACTAATTCCATATCTGTAATCTAGATATATGCCTATAAAATAGCCAATAGCAGCAATAAAAGCTAAAAACCCGGCTATTATAAAATAGGTTTTTATCCGGTTTTTGCTTATCTGCTCGTACAAATGCCAAACACCCCTTTTAAAATTCTACCTTAACAGGACCTCTTGCCGAACTTTCAGTAATTTCAAAATAATCCTTTTGGCTGAAGTTAAACATCCTGGCAAAGAAATTTCCAGGAAAAGTCTGTATTTTGGTATTAAACTTCATGACCATGTCATTGTAGAATTGCCTTGCATATGCAATATTGCTCTCAATTCCATTCAACTGTTCCATCAGCCTTGAAAAATGCTGGTCAGCCTTAAGGTTGGGGTATTGTTCAGAAACAGCAAATAAAGATTTTAAGGTACTGGTAATTTGGTTTTCTGCATCAGCCTGCTCCTTTACCGAATTGGCATTTATACCAAAATTCCTGGCCTCTGTAACCTTTTGTAAGGTTTCTTTTTCATGGGCTGCATATCCTTTGACTGTTTCTACCAAATTAGGTATAAGGTCATATCTCTTTCTCAGCTGCACATCAATTTGATGCCAGGCATTGTCTACCTTATTCCTGGTAGAAATTATTGAATTATAATAACCCACCACAGTAAGCAGTATTGCTACAATAATAGCAACCAACACTACGATTAGCACAATAATGCCCGTTAACATTTAATTTCCTCCAAATTAGTAAATATTTTATCCTAACAAATTATAACACATTAAGCCTATCAAAATTATAGCACTCTGCCAAAACTTTCGACAACTTCAACCCCCTTATTATAATGGTTAAACTTTTTTACACAACTATGTTTTTATGGTATATTTTTTTCTATGATTTAAGCCTTTTTAAAATTTTAATGTCTATTTTTGGGAGGAAATTAATGAGTAATGTAAGTGGTGATAAAAAGAAAGTTATAGGATTGGTTTCTGGTAATAGCACAGGCAAAACAACACTCTCTGAATGTTTTCTTTTTAATTCGGGGGTTACCGATAGATTAGGAAATGTTGAAAGCAAAAATACAGTATCAGATAATGACCCTATTGAGAAAGAGAAGGGCTTTTCTATAAATTCCAGCGTACTAAATTACAACTGGGACGGCTACCATATTAACCTGGTAGATACCCCTGGCTATATAGACTTTATTGGCAAAGGATATGCCGCCACCCAAATAATTGACGGTGCATTATTCCTGGTTGACCCAAAATCAGGAATACAAGCTACCTCTGAGAGAATTGTAAGGCTGCTTAAACAAAAGCAAGTGCCAACATTTTGCGTGTTCAACAAGCTAGACCAGGAGAATTTGGATTTCTTTGCTTCACTGGAAAAAGTTAAAAACAATTACAATATAAATTTAGTACCCATAACCATTCCGGCAGAAACAGGTGAAAATTTTTCACAAGTAATTGATCTGTTAAAAAACAAGGCATTTAATTACAAGACTGATTCTTCAAAAGGTGAAGAAACGGAGGTAGCCGGCAAATACAAAGAGAATGCGGAAAGCCACCACAATGAATTAATAGAATCAATTGTTGAAACCGACGATGAACTGCTAAACAAATATTTAGAAGGGGAAAATATTAGCAGTGAATTAATTGCTAAAAATTTTAAAAAGGCTGTTATGGAAGGGAAAGTAATACCCCTGTTTTCAATATCTTCTGGAAAAAATTTTGGAATTGATATTTTAATGGGATACATAAATCAGCTAATGCCCTCCCCCCTGGAAACTAATCCTGTAAAAGCCAGCAAAATTCCAGATGGCAGTGAAGCTGAAATCCAGCCAACTGAAGGTGGGCCAGTTTGCGGCTATGTGTTTAAAACCATGTCGGACCCGTATATTGGAAAACTTTCTGTATTCAGACTTTTCTCTGGCCAGATAAAAGCTAATGAGAGCTATTATGTGTCAGGAGCAGAAAAATCTTTTAAATTCTCCAACATTTTTGACCTACAGGGCAAAGAACAGACTGAAATTGAGAAAGCAACCTGTGGAGATATAGTTGCTGTTTCAAAAATAACTGAAATTTCGAATGATGATACTATTTCTTTAGAAGACAATCCATTAGAGATTGAAAAAGTGATATACCCTGAACCCACCCTTCCCAGAACCATAGTGCCCTTGACCAAAGGCGATGAAGAAAAAATAAATAGCGGACTTTCCAGGCTAATTGAGGAAGATCCTACTTTAAAACAAGAAATAGACTCTGAAACAAACCAAAATCTTGTATGGGGAATGGGAGAGTTACACCTTTCCATTGTTAAGGAAAGCTTAAAGAAAAAATTTGAGATAGGCGCTGAACTGCAAACCCCAGAAGTAGCCTATAAGGAGACCATAAAAAAGGAGATAGAAACCGAATACAAATACAAAAAACAATCAGGTGGCAGGGGCCAGTATGGCCATGTATTCTTGAAGCTGAAACCTAAAAAGCATGGCGAAGGCTATGAATTTGAAGACACTATTTTTGGTGGCGCTATTCCAAAAGGCTATATACCAGGAGTAGAAAAAGGGGTAGTAGAAGCCATGAAAGAAGGTGTGCTTGCAAAGTACCCAGTAGTAAATGTGCACGTAAACCTCTTTGACGGCTCCTTCCACAGCGTTGACTCTTCTGAGATGGCTTTTAAAATTGCTGCATCCATGGCTTTTAAAAAGGGTATGCAACAAGCCAGCCCCTGTTTGCTGGAGCCCATAATGGAACTTGAAATAATTGTTCCTGAAGAATATATGGGAGACATAATTGGGGATATAAATTCCAGGCGGGGCAAAATAATTTCTATGGCCCCATCAGACAACAAAACACAAACCATAAAAGCTAATGTACCCCAAGCAGAAACATTTAATTATGCTATAGATTTAATTTCCATAACTAAAGGGCGGGGCTTTTTCAAGCAAAATTTTTCTCATTATGAAGAATTGCCGCCAAACCTTACCGAAAAATTAATTGAGGAAAGGCAAAAAGAAAAGGATGAAAAATAAATATAAGAAACTAACTTTCCTGCTGGACCGTTTCCCGTATATTATTTTTATTATAATAATAGGATTGGCCTTATTTATTTTTTTTGCAATAAATAACAGGCTTAACTTAAACTTTTTCTCCCAGACGGCGGTAGAAACAGAAACTGTAGAAGAATATAATGTATTTATTGCTTCCCCCACAGATAGTAAGATATACAATTTTATTAATACCAATGAGAGTGTGCCCATAGAAATTAAAGCAAAAGAAATAGAAAACAAGAACATGGATATAAACGTTTTACTTAACGGAGAAATAATAAAAACATTTACAGCACCCCCCTATGAATTCAACTGGAACCCAAAAGAAGCTGGAGAATACGAAATACAAGCCCAGGCAGTAAATGATGAAGATGAAATTGTGGCTGTTTCTAATGAAGTTTCTTTTTTAGTGAACTATGAGCAGGAGGAATCAGAGGAGATAATAATCAGTGAGGATATCGAAGAAAAAAAGGCTAGGATACTTTCAGAATCACAATACCGCAAGCAAAATGATGTGAACGGAAAACCCATTTTCTCATATAAATGCTATACTCCCCCGATAATAGATGCCAGTATCCAAGAGTGGGATATTTATGAAAAATTTTCAAATTTTGTACCCACAATTAAAAAAGAAAATTATACCAGCCACACAGATATTTCAGGGACATTTTATTCATGCTGGGATGATGATAATTTTTACTTTGCAGTGGAAGTTATCGATGATGTATTTTCCCAATCCTTTACTGGAGACCAGTTAAACAACGGGGATAGCGTGGTCATAGTTCTAGATACAGACCTTGAAGGCGATTACCAAATACAATTTTTAAACAGCGATGATTACCAGATAGAAGTCTCTCCTGGCAACTTTAACAACATAGCAGCTGAGGCTTTTATCAGATGGCCTTCCAATTCTCCCCCAGATGGAGCGGATATTAAGTCGTCACGTTTATCTAACGGTTATTTAATTGAGGCTAGTATACCGTGGTATAATTTTACAAATTACAATCCGCAGGATGAAGACATACTAGGTTTTACTATTTCTATTTTAGATACTGATCATTTAGATTCTACAGAATTAGTAATTTCTTCATCTGAGCAATTTGATTTTAACAATACCTTTACCTTGGGAAATATTGTTTTAATTGATGCAGAAGATTTAACTGAAAAAGATATAGAAGAATAAAAAAAGCTATTATTCTTTTTCTTCGAGTTTCTTAATTCTTTCTTCAAGCTCTTCCAGCTTCTTTTTCTTTTCTAGCTTTTCTATTATTGCTTGCCTTATAAATACAGAAGTAGCCATGGACTGGCTTTTAGCTTCTTTTTTTGCGCGTTCAATTAGGTCTTTTTCTATTTTGAACGAATGCATTACTTTTTTTGGAGCCATAAGCAAAAAATTAGATTATTATTTACTTAAAAAGTATATCATAAATAAATTATTTAGTTTAACTTAAAAAATTTAACAATACCATTTAAAGTTGCTAAAATATCTAAAATTTATTATCTTAAATGGAATAATGAAAACCGAAACCAAAAATAAAGTAAAAACTTATAAAATTAAAATATTGGGAATAGTGCAGGGCGTTGGTTTTAGACCCTTTATTTTCAACCTGGCTCATGAATATAAAATAAGCGGAAGAGTTTCAAATACTACAGAAGGGGTACTCATCACAGCTAATGGCTCTCCAAAATTAATACATAAATTTATCCATAGCATAAAAGAGAGAAAGCCTTCGCCCGCTATAATTGAAAACATTGAAGTAAAAGAAGAACCTTTTACCAGCATAGAAAGATTTTCTATTGAAAAAAGCAAGAAAGGTAAAAAAGAATTTCAGTTAATTTCCCCCGACCTTGCCACCTGCAAAGAATGTATAAAGGACATACATAATCAGGATGACAGCAGGAGATATCTATATCCCTTTACAAACTGTACCAATTGCGGCCCCAGGTTTACTATAATAGAAAAGCTGCCTTATGACAGGCCGTATACAACCATGAAAAAATTTAAAAAATGTAGCCAATGTGAGAATGAATACTTTGATCCCCGCGACAGAAGATTTCATGCACAGCCAATCGCTTGCAATAAATGCGGACCTACGCTTTCCCTGGTAGACTCAAAAGGAAGTCCTGTGTCCGGGGAAAATCCCATTAACCTGGCAGCCCAAAAAATACTGGAAGGTAAAATTATAGGAATAAAAAGCCTGGGAGGGTTTCAGCTAGCCTGTGATGCTGTCTCAGATGATGTTGTTGGCAAGCTAAGGCAAAGGAAAAAAAGACCCTTTAAACCTTTTGCAGTAATGATTAAAAACATAGAAGAGGTTAAAAAACAGTTCAAAGTATCCGGAAG
Source organism: uncultured Actinomycetota bacterium (assembly GCA_964423265.1). GTDB lineage: Bacteria > Actinomycetota > Humimicrobiia > Humimicrobiales > Humimicrobiaceae > M55B165. Next base: position 4,158 of record CAYREF010000003.1, on the reverse strand, counting down.
AGAAATAAGCAGCCTGTTATCTCCCAGGGCTCCCATAGTGTTAGTTAAAAAAGGCAATTCTAGATATTTATCTGAATATGTCTCTTTCTATCACCAATTTGAAGGGGTAATGCTCCCCTATACCCCCATCCACCATTTGCTTTTTAAATATCTTGATATACCCCTGATTATGACCAGCGGCAATATTACAGAAGAGCCAATAGCAGCAAAAAATAACCAGGCCAAGCAAAAATTAAACGAAATTTGCGATTATTTTTTAATTCATGACCGCGAAATATATTCAAGATATGATGATTCAGTGGTAAAGATTTTTGATAACCGTGAAATGCTTATAAGAAGAGCCCGGGGCTATTCTCCATATCCCGTGAAACTAAGCAGGGATATAAAAGATAAAACTATACTAGCACTGGGAGCACAAGAAAAAAACACATTTTGTATATACAAGGAAAGATATGGAATAGTAAGCCAGCATTTAGGAGATCTAGGTTCTTTAGAGTCCAATTTATTTTTTGAAGAAACAATAGAAAAATATAAGGATTTATTCAATATCAGCCAAATTGACATCATAGCTACAGATAATCATCCAGCCTATAGTTCTACAAAATATGCGGCCAAATTTGACAAATCAATTCCCAGGCATTCATTCCAGCACCACAAAGCTCATATAGCAAGCGTAATGGCAGAAAACAATATTGAAGACAACTTATTGGGATTTTCCTGGGATGGCACCGGATATGGCGATGACGGAAAAATTTGGGGAAGCGAAATATTTTTAATTAAAGAAAACAGGTTTTCCAGGATCGGACATCTCAGGGAAAAATATATACCCGGCGGTGAAATCTCAATCAGGAAGCCATACAGGATGGCTTTAAGCTACCTCTATAAGTACCAAAAATTGAAAGGCAAAGGAGACAACTTTATTCCCTTTATTTATGATAATTTCCCATTTTATAAAGATATCTTTGGCAATATGGAGGCAAATGTTATTGCTTCCCAGGCAGATTCAGGTTACAACTCTCCCCTCACTACAAGCATGGGCAGGTTTTTTGATGCCATTAGCTCCTTGCTTAACCTCACCCACATAAACAGCTATGAAGGGGAAGCAGCAATCCATTTGGAAATGGCCGTCGATGATAGTTGTGATGATTTTTACAAAATAGATTTGGATGCAGAAAAATTTGTAATTGATGACTTTAATATTTTAGAACAAATTATAAAAGACATCCACAAAGGTGTAACTGTTGATATAATATCAGCTAAATTCCATAATACCCTTGCCAGGGCAGTACTGGATATTAGCCAGAAAATCAGGGAGAAATACGGGATAGAGGATATAGCCTTAAGCGGAGGCGTTTTCCAGAATAATTTATTACTAAAAAAATGCTTTACCACCTTAAGGGAAAATAAATTTAAAGTATTTACCAATTTTAAAGTGCCGGTAAATGATGGCGGGATATCGCTGGGGCAAGCATATCTTGCCAGCAATTATTTATGAAAGGAGTAATATGTGCTTAGCAATCCCAGCAAAAATTTTAAAAATAGAAGATAACACAGCAAAGGTTGAAAACATGGGTGTAACCAAGGAAATAGACATATCCTTAATACCAGAAGCAAAAGTTGGCGATTATGTTATTGTCCATGCCGGCTTTGCTATCCAAATTATAGATAAGGAAGAAGCATTAAAAACCCATGGATACTGGAAGGAATATTTAGATGCGGAAAAGCTTAAATAAATATATTAACGATATCCAAAAATTAACCCTGGATAAGACCATAAATATCATGGAAGTATGCGGAACCCATACTATGGCTATTTCCCGAAATGGACTCCGGCAGTTGCTACCAAAAAATATTAACTTGATAAGCGGGCCAGGATGCCCGGTATGTGTTACCTCTATCTATGATATCGATTGGATTCTGGAAATTGTAAAAAATTATGATCTGAAAGTTTTTACTTTTGGTGATATGTTAAGAGTACCGGGATCACATGACTCACTGCTTGATTTGAAATCAACCGGAAAAAATATTACCGTCTGCTACTCGCCCATGGATGCACTAAATTTTGCCATGGAAAATAGGAATGTAAACACTCTATTTATTGCCATTGGCTTTGAGACTACAGCCCCTTTGACCTCCGTTGTGCTAAAAAGGGCAGCTTCTGAGAACCTTGGAAATTTTTTTGTTTTTTCTACCCATAAAATTGTGCCTCCAGCATTAAAAATACTGTTGGAGGATGAAAATGTTAAAATAGACGGTTTCCTATGCCCTGGCCATGTCTCGGCTATCATCGGCAGCAAGCCCTATGAATTTATACCTAAAAACTATAATGTACCTTGCATAATAAGCGGTTTTGAACCCATAGATATTATAATTTCCATACATTCTATGCTAAGCCAAATAAAAAACGGCCAATCATCAGTAAATATACAATATAGAAGGGTGGTAAAAGAAGAGGGAAACCCGGAAGCATTAAAACAAATCAATAATGTTTTTTGCAAAGCAGATTCTAACTGGAGGGGGTTGGGAATTATTCCTGGAAGCGGCTTGGACCTGAAGGAAGAGTTTAAAGAATTTGATCCAAAGCACAGATTCCCAGTAAAGGAAATTATACCAAAGCAGCATTCCGGTTGTAGTTGCGGAGAAATACTTAAGGGAATAAAAAAGCCCTCCGAGTGTAAACTTTTTGCAAAAGCCTGTACCCCGGAAAACCCCATTGGTCCCTGCATGGTATCAAGCGAAGGGTCTTGTGCAGCTTATTATAAATATGAAAGGGGTAGAAATTAATACTAAAAACAAAGTTATACAATTATCTCATGGCGGCGGAGGCATTAAAACCAGCCAGCTTATAAATAATTTGCTCCTTAAATATTTAGGAAATTCTGCCCTGAATAAGCTTGAAGACAGTGCTGTCCTTGCAAATAAAAGAGGAAGGATTGCCTTCACCACAGATAGTTTTGTGGTAAACCCAATATTTTTTCCAGGCGGAGACATAGGTAGATTAAGCATATGCGGAACCCTAAACGACCTTGCAACTTCAGGCTGCAAGCCACTAGCCTTAAGCTTTAGCCTGATAATAGAAGAAGGCTTTTTGCTCCAGGACCTGGAAAAAATATTAAAATCAATAAGAAACACCTTGAATGAGGCTGGCACCAAAATTGTAACCGGGGATACCAAAGTTGTAGAAAAGGGAAATGCTGATAAAATTTATATAAATACTTCAGGGATAGGAATAATAGGGCCAAATATAAATATTTCACCCCTTAATATCAAGCCCGGCGATAAAATTATAATTAACGGCCCTATTGGAAACCATGGGATTTCTATACTAAGCAGGAGGAAAGAATTTGACTTCCATTCTAATGTTAAAAGTGATTGCGCTCCCCTCAGTCTACTAGTTAGCCAAATATATGCCCAAATAAATAAAGTCCATGCCTTAAGGGATGCTACTAGAGGAGGGCTGGCAACCGTACTTCTGGAAATGGCAAAAAGTTCTGGGACCTGCATAGAAATAAATAGTTCTGACATACCTGTAGACAAAGAAGTTAGGGGAATATGTGAGTTCTTAGGCCTGGACCCCTTATATATAGCCAATGAGGGCAAGATGGTGATATTTGCCCAAAAAGATGCTGCAGAAGATATTTTAAAAACGTTGAAAGAAAATAAATATGGTAAGCATTCAAGAATTATTGGAGAAGTTACTAAAAAAGGATCGCCCAGGCTGATTCTAAATACTGAATTTGGGACCACGCGCATGCTAGACTTCCAATACGGAGAACAGCTTCCCAGGATATGTTAATCAATTGTGGTAATTATTTTTCCCTTGCTTGCTACCCTGATAAATGAAAATAATGTTAAAAGCAGAATAGATCCAGCAAAAAATAATATAAATATCATTGCCCAACTTATAATATAGCTTTTATCCAAAAATCTTGGAATCAGAAATAATAACAAACAAGTTTCCCCATTTTACATACAATATTTATCATTAGCATGCTTTTTAGGTTAAACCCATATTAACAAATAGAAAGTTCCCATAATTTATTTGATTTAATTCAAAAAATTTATAAAACTAGGCAAATTTTTAGTTTTTTATTTGATATTTCTCATATAACATAGTACGCAAGAATATCTTAATTAATCTATAGTGCTAAAATATAA
>CAYREF010000002.1:0-94322 GCA_964423265.1 uncultured Actinomycetota bacterium | reverse complement strand
TAGGATAGTATTCGGAGCCATACAGCAATTCGATCTTTATGGAGAGTATCCGAACTGAGGTGTACCCCATAAACTAGACAGATTGCTAAGATAGGCTAGAATAGAGAAACTAGGAGAAAAAGAAAAGGAAAGAGAAAAATGGGGACAAAGAAAAGGAAATATTCAAAGGATCTAAAGATAGAACTGGTGGAAAAAGTAATGGCAGGAGCAAAAAGAATTGAAGTTGCAAATGAGGAAGGAATAAACCCAAACCTGATAAGCAGGTGGACAAGAGAATATAAGAGGGGAAAATTCCATGGAAATACTGCAAATGATACAGAATTTAGAAAACTAAAAAAAGAAAAAGCAAAGCTGGAGCAGATGGTGGGAAAGCTTACCATGGAGAACTACCTTTTAAAAAAAGAGAAAGAATTTCTAGCACGCAGGAAAAAAGAGAATTTATCTCAAATTACGGGGCCAAATTCGGATCAATTGGGGAGGCGTGCAAACTAATGGGTATATCAAGGCAAGCATATTACTACAAACCAAAATTAAAAGAAGGAAAAATTAATCAGGATAAAACCTTGTGCAAAATGATAGAAGAAATTGCCCTAAAGCACCCATACTATGGCCATAGAAGGGTTACTGCTGCTCTAAGAAGAAAAGAGGTAGTAGTAAATAAAAAAAAGGTACTAAAACTTATGAAACGGATGGGAATTCAGGTAAAAAGAAAGAAAAAATATACTAAAACTACAGACAGCTCCCATAACCTAAAATCCTACCCCAACCTGATAAAGGACTTAAAAATTGAAAGGATAGACCAGCTGTGGTGCTCTGATATAACCTATATTGGCCTAAGATATGGTTTTGCATACTTGGCAGCAATAATTGATGCATTTTCCAGGAAGGCTGTTGGGTACTGTCTTGCAAGAACACTGGCTGCAGAAATTGCCCTAAATGCCTTAAAGATGGCCATAAGAGGGAGAAATACAGATAGTCTAATCCACCACTCTGATAAAGGTATTCAGTACTGCTGCAATGAATATATTGACCTACTTAAAGCTCATAACATTAAAATTAGCATGTCTTCAAAAGGTAATCCAACAGAAAATGCTATAGCAGAATCCTTTATGGGAAGTCTTAAAATAGAAGAAGTTTATATGTGGGAATATGAAAAATTTGAAGACGCCGCAGATAGAATTCCATATTTTATAGAAGAAGTTTATAACAGAAAAAGGCTACATTCTTCTTTAGGGTATATGCCTCCAGAAGAATTTGAGAATAAATTATTTGATGATAATAAAAATTCCGGTAAAATCTATTCTAAGTTAAGATAGCGAAGTGTCTAAATTTTGGGGTACAGGTCATGTAGGAATTAAAATTCTGCCTGATTAGGCTAGTTACATACCCGTTTAAGGGAATCCTTACCAGGGACACTAAAAACAAAGCCATCCCCAGAAAAAATATAGCCCATGATACCTTAAATTTTTTCCAGACAAGTACGGCCAGCGTAATGGGCAATCCCATGTTAATAAGAAATGAGATAATATAGGAAATGTCCAGCAAGCCCATAAAACCTCCAAATTCAGAGATAATACTAACTATTATAAATAAAAAAAAATTTAAGCAAAATATTTTTTAGGTCTCCGCTGATAAATAACTAAGAAAATTTGTATATTTACCTAAAAACTAATAAAATCGTCTAAATATATGAAGTTATGCAAAAATGACATAATAGATTACTACTATAACAGCTATGTAAAGGCAGACGGCTTGTGGTTCCTTAAGGTTGAGGAAAAGTATGGCTTTGACAAAGCCCTTGAGATTGACAATGAAGTATGGAAAATACTGCCAAAAATCCAGGCCCGGTTCTTAAAAGACAGGCTAGACCTAAAAGAAGGCATTCAATCATTGTATGAATGTCTGGAAGCAAAACTTGAACTGGACAACTTTAATTACAATATCTCAAAAGCCGGGGAAAGTCTCGAGGTTATGATTTTCCGGTGTCCATGGCATAATTTAATGCAAAAATCCGGCAGGGAAAGTCTTTCAGGGAAAATAGGTTCCCTAATTTGCAATACAGAATATTCAGTGCTGGCAAAAGAATTCGGAGCTGGCATAAAATTAAAAATATCTGAAAGGATCTGCCATGGAAGCAGCAAATGTAAACTTACCTTTACCAGTTAAATGGACTTAGTAATAGGCGCTACCGGCCATTCAGGAAATGCACTGGTCAGGCAACTCTTAAATAGGGGCCAGAAAGTAAGGGTTCTGCTTAGAAAAAGCTCTGATAATTCATGCTTGGATAGCCTGGCCATTGAGAAAAGCTATGGAGATATCCTTAACCTGGATTCCCTGATAATTGCCGCTAAAAATATAGAACATGTTTACCACATGGCAGCAGAAATATCAATAATGCCCGGGGATGAAAAAAGGCTTGAGCAGGTAAATTTAGAAGGAACCAGGAATGTGATAAAAGCTTGCAAGGTAAATAATGTAAGAAGGCTTATCTTTACTAGTTCCATACATGCTTTAAGGGATACTCCCGTGGGCACATTAATAGATGAAAAAATAGATTTTGATCCCTGCAATCCCAGGGGTGCCTATGACAGGACCAAGGCTAAAGCCAGCCTGGAAATAAAAAAGGCAGCAGAAGATAGCCTTGATGCAGTAATATTGTGCCCCACTGCTTTTATAGGGCCCTATGACTACAAGGTTTCCCTGCTGGGACAGTTTTTTATTGACTACCTTAAGGCAAATCTAAAATTTATAATAGACGGGGCTTATGATTATATAGACGTAAGGGATGTGGCTGCTGCCCACATACTGGCAGCAGAAAAAGCAAGAAAAGGCACCACCTATATACTCTCCGGCAACAGGGTAGACATGGACAACCTTTTAAAAATGTTAAATGAAATTACCGGTATCCCGGGACCTAGATACAAGCTACCCAATTCTTTAGCCAGTATTGCTTCCCACTTCACTACGTTATACTATTATTTAAGTAGAGCAAAACCCCAGTTTACCAGATATTCTCTTGCAACCATTAGGAGCAACTCTTATATTTGCTGCGAAAGGGCCCAAAAAGAACTTGGGTTTAAAGCCAGGCCTTTTAAAGAATCTTTAAAAGATACCCTGCAGTGGTATAAGAAATTTATTGGCTAGACTATTCTTCATCCATTTCTTCCATAATTTCCTTTATCTTTTTGTCTTCCCATTTCCTTCCGGGAAATTTATTAAACACAAAAACCCCCATTGCATGCCAGAACAGTCCTATTCCCCAAAATATGGTTACCCAGTAGAACCATAAGCCACCCGGGCTGGTAACCAAATTAATTGCTATCAAGGTAATATTTACACCAATATAAACAAAAAGATGCCCATAAAATCCCTTTATGTCTTCTACCCTTTTTTTAGCTTCCTTGTATTTTTGGTCTTCCAATGAATCTCCTTTTATATTTTAGATTTTTTTAAGATTATCTCATTTTTTGAAATGTATTCTTTTGCTTCATCAAATGTAAGTATCTTGGATTTAGCCCCTTTATACTTAAGCACTGATTGTGAATTTGCCAATCCAACCTGTAAGGAAGTCTCCACATCGCCAGTTAATATATAAGCAGCCAGGAACCCTGACCCAAAACTATCCCCCGCCCCGGTAGCTTCAACCACTTTTATATCCATAGGATAAACAATATAATAGAAATTCTTGTCATCAATGCAGTGGATAGGATTTTTACCGTCCGTAACAATCACTATTTCCGGACCTGTTTTCCTTAGCTTCAGTAACTTTTCTTTTGGCTCTCCTTGGCCCACCAGGTGAGTAGCCTCCTCCTTGTTTAAGACCAGGGCTTTGACAGACCTCAATATTTTGGACAGATGTTTTTCCCCTTTTTCAGCCAGGTAATTGCTGGGGTTAAATAACACATTAATCTTTTTTTTCTTTGCAAATAAGGCAATATCTTCAAGTGCTTTAAAGGATTTCCCTACCATGCTGCACAGGTAAAACCATTTTGTCTCTAATTTCTGAGGATCAATCTCCCTAAACTCCAGGTCATTGTTTACTCCCTTGTAAGCAAGTATGGTTCTCCTCCTTTCAATACTGTCCAGTATTACGGAATAGCCGGTCCTTTTCTGGGTGTCCGAACTTATGGAGCCAACAAAATCTATTTTCCAATCCTTTAATGTTTGAAGCACCCGCCTGCCGTTATCATCTGAGCCAATTTTTCCTACATACCCTACTGAAAGCCCCATCTTGGAAAGGGTAGCCGCAGTATTGGTACCGCCTCCACCGGTTGAAAAATGCAATTCATCTATTAAGAGCTTGGAACCTGTGGGATAAGAGATGTAGCATTCTTCTCCATCAATGGTTTTAATACAGATGGATTCAGACCTGTCTGTATAGGCAAAAGCGTCTATTGTGTTTGAGCCAACTGTTATTACATCATACATATTCTTATTGGTTAGATAAATATTGGTAAGCGCTCAAGGTAGCAGATGCCCCCTGCCCGGCTGCAACAATAATTTGCTTGTAGGGATAATTAGTGCAGTCGCCAGCAGCAAAAGCTCCCTTTAAGCTGGTATTGTTAAATCTGTCTATAATTATTTCTTTATTATTGTTTAAATCTACCAGGCCGCCTAGAAAGCCTGTCTGGGGCTCATAGCCAATGTTTATAAAAATGCCCCGAACATCTATTTTGTTAATTTTGTCCCCGCTCCTAAATTTCAATCCACTGACTAAATCCTCACCTGTTATTTCTAATACTTCTGCACCTTCTATTATTTCAGCCTTCTTATTTCCTCTTACTTTGTCAACCAAAACCTGCTTTCCCTTAAGTTTTCCCTGGGGGCTCAGTACATATAATTTTTCTGCTATCTCCAACAGCTGAACAGATGAATAAAGGGCATGGTTTCCGCTTCCTATAACAGCTACGGTTTTGCCAGAAAATAAGGGGGCATCACAGGTAGCGCAATAGCTTATCCCCTTGTTTTTATATTCTTTCTCTCCTTTGATGTTAAGCGCTTTGGGCTTTGTACCGGTAGAAATTATAATTGCCCTGCTCTTAAAAGACTTATTTCCGGCATAAGTTATAAAATGTTTTTCCTTTTGCAAAGACTTTACTTCCTCTTCTACATATTCAAACTTGAACTCTTCAAGGTGACTTTTAAACTTTTGCACAAGCTCCGCCCCTGAAATTTCCTGGAAACCGGTGTAGTTTTCAACTGACAGGTTATATATTACCTGACCCCCAAGCTCCCGGGAGATAACTAAAAGCTTTAATTTTTTCCTTGCAGCATATATGGAAGCAGTGATCCCTGCTGGACCTGCCCCAATTACCGCTAAATCATATACCATAATCTATCCTTGCTTTTTACAAAATGATATACTGGATCCTTTAAAATATGAAGGGGCAAATAATTATTGAACATTCTATATGCTGCAAAATTTAAAAATAAATACTCTGTAAAAAAATTTAGGATAGAAGAGCTATACAATGCATCCTTATTACTATTTTATGAATAAACTCCATAAATTATAGCTGGTACTTCTAACCCCATTGATTTAGAATTTGCTAAAATACTTATAGTTCTCTTTAAGCCAATCCAGGGTGATTATTAAAAACCCCTCTGCTTCTTCAATTAACTCCATTGCTTCTGTGTCTGAGAGCGCTCCTGCATAGCCATAATCAGTTATATTTCTCTTGGCCCGGCAAAAATCAAAATAATCAGCCAATGTATCATAATCGGTCCCCATTATTATTTTCATTGGCTGAAACACTGTATAGTGGTGGCCTAATCCTTTTGGCCCATATCCTCTGCGTTGTAGCCAGCTGCAGTACAGCATTATAAGCACAGGCAAACTGTCTGAAGAAAGTCCTTCAAATTTTGCGTCCTTTATATCCCTTCTTGCAAGTGTTAGCAAATTCCCGATTTCTTTCTTGGACGTTTTATGATATCTTAACCTGCCCTGGTTTGATAAACTCTCTAAGTCCATCTTCGCTTCCTATGATATATATTTTGCTATCATTTAGTATAGAATTTATAAAATGATCTCTTTTGTTTGCTTTTTTTATAAACTCATTTAATGGGAAGGCCGCGTAATTTATTACTCTTCTCAGTTTCTGCTTGGGTTCTGAAAGGATTCTTGAAAGCTCTTTGGATGAAATATCGCCTATAACCATTAAGTCAATATAACTTAAAAGGCTTTCTTCGCCCTTTGCATAAGAGCCATAAATAAATGCAAACTTGATTCTCTCTTTGCTTAAACTTTCCTTTAGCACTTTTGCAACACCTACAGTTTTTAAAAAAATATTTTTTAAATCCTGAACTATAGGGCAAGCCTTGTTTAACTTATAGTAATTGCGGTTGCCCTGCACCGAACTTTCAATGAGCCCGATTTTGCTTAATTTTTCAACTCTCTCTGTATCCCTCTTATGGGCTGGGCAGTAAGATTAGAGATTTTCCTCTGATAAAAAATCTCATCTGCGTTTAATAAAAACAATTTTAAGATTTCGACTCTTGTTTTCGAAGAAAAAAGCTTATGTAACATAATTCAATTCCTTTATACATATTGTAGTCAAATATCAAAATAGTTGTCTTTTATTTAAAATCTATTTTGCCTCCCCTGTTCCTTGCCAAGCCTGGCTCTTTATTCCTAAATATCTAAATCTTTGGCTAGCTTTATTGTCTCCGTTAAATATCTCTATAAGTGAAATGTCTTATACATTATTTTTTAAATTTAATATAAGCATTCTTCATTCCAATCCAGTAAAAATTCTTTCCAGCTCCTTTCAACCTGGATAAATTTTTTTCCAAACACTTCCGAAAAGACCAGTTTTACTTTCTCTTTTGAATTTGCCTTATTTGCAAAATCCATAAATACCCTGTATTTTTCCACCATTTCTAAATCGGAATGCCCCCTGCCTAGAAGATAGGTTATAAATGACCCTGCTACAGGATAGCCGGTATTGGTATCCAGTGAATCAAAATGACGGTTACCACAGATTAGAGGCTCTAAGTCTGGCAAATTGCCTCCTGCCAGCAGCTCTTTTGCCCAGTAGTGGACTGAATGACCATGCCAGGCGCCCAATGGCTCTGTATATATATAAGCGGGCTTCGCCTGGCGGATAATATAATTTGGGCCAGGTATAATACATGGCTATACCCTCCATCCAGAAATTTGCAAGTCTTAGGGGAGATTCAGCAGGAGTTGTAAACAGGTGGGAAACCTCATGGGCATCTGAGGCAAAAATGCTTAAAACAATATCTTTTTCCACTATAGCCTTGGCATTCATGTCCCGGCCAGTTAGTTTTTTTACATCTTCCCTGGATAAAAAATAATAATAATCTATTTTTTTACTATCATAACCCCAAAACCCAGCCGCATAATCCCAGAACCACTCCAGCTTTTCCACGGCATCACTTAAATCTTCCGGGCTTAATTTAGAATTTACCTGATAATGGTAATTAAAATAATCTGAGTTTATTAGTTTCCACTCACCCTCAGGAACATCTAGGTATCTGCTGCAGCCAAATGCAAACACAGACAATATAGATACTGCCGCTAATAAATATTTTATTTTCATAGCCTTTTAAATATAATTTATTTTTGCTATTTTATAAAAGTAACATTTTACTATCAAACTAAAAATGACTGAAGCTTATTATCACTATAGAAAAGGTAAAAAATTATCTAGGAAAAAAGATTTCCTAAAGGCTATAATGCATCTGGAAAAAGCTAAATCCTGTGAGCCTAATAAGGGTTCTATAAGGGAGGCTTTGGCCAGAGCTTATTATAATTGTGGCTTTTACGCCTCTGCCAAAAAAAATTTTAAAAAAGCTGTAGACATAGACGCAGCTAATGACTTTGCCCATTACGGCCTGTCTTTATGCTTGGTAAAAGAGGGAAACATTGCCAGAGCCAGGGGGCATATAAAGATAGCATTATCCATGAAGCCAAAATCTAAAATTTATAAAAAGCTTGCAAAAAAATTCAACTTCTAAGCTTCCATAAAATCCAGGAACTTATGGAGTTTTTCTAAAATAGCTACTGACTTCTTAACCAATTTTTCAGGATTTGCCAGTATACCCTGGTCTGGCTCTATCCCAGTACAAATTTGTATTCCAGGCAACTTGTTTTGTTCCAATACCGCCAATATGTATTCTATAAAATCAAAATTAATTTTATCCAGCCTGATCTCTAAGAATGTTTCCCATTTCTCCAGCCCTGGCCTTATCTGTTCACCCCTTAAAGGTATTCTCCTAAAAAACTTTAAAAAATAATTTTCTCCGTAAGAGCGGAGCAGCTGCATAAAAGATTCCGGATCCCTGGAAATTTTTTCATATAATATCCCTATAGGTTTGCTGTCCCTAAAGGAGCCGCCCCTGGCAATAGAATTAAACCCCAGCCGGTTTACCTGAATATAGATTGTCATTCCGCACAGCTGGAATTGGCTTCTATCCTGGTATGCTTTCCCTATGCTGTACCATGCCTTTTTAATCCCATCTTTTAGCGCATTACTTTTGTGAACCTTGTATGAATCCTGTATGTTGTCATTTAAATCCTTGTATACAATATTTCCAAAATTTTCGATTTTTTTCCTGATTTTCCTCTTGTAGCCTTTTGGCATATCTATAAAAAAGCAAAAATCATCGCTGTTAAAGCCTTCAAATTCCACTTAGGGACACCTCCAAATTTATTTATGCCATTTGTTTACTAATGATATAACATTTAGCCTAGTTTAAAAATTTAATTTTTCCCTTATAATGGAAATATGAAAAAAACAGTTAAAATATTTAATTCCAGGCTTGAAGCTGAACTTGCCAAAAGCTATCTGAAGGGAAATGGAATAGAATCCTTTATATTTTCAGATGATGCGGGGCAAATGTATCCCTCCCAGCAAATTGCTAATGGGGTAGCCTTGTCAGTAGAAGAAAAGGATGAAGAAATTGCCAAGAAGTTATTGGCAAAAAATGAGTTAACCTAAACTTCAGTAATTTCCGTAATCAACCTGCAGGCAGGTTAAATTTAAATCCTTTCTCCACATCTCCACTACCCTGTCTCTGTCATCTAAAACAAATAGTACTTCTGCTTTTTGTTTTATATTTTTTTCATATATCTCTTTTTTTACCATTTTATCTTGTCTGGCATCTCCCTGTTTCCTGAAATAAATATTATTATAAGGGATAGCATTTTTCTCCAGCCACCTGATGGTTTCTTTGCTGTATTTTTCCTCCCTCCCCGAAACCAGGATAATTTTAAATCCGTTTTTATAGAAAAGCTCCACTATCTTTGCCACTGGCTTATTGGGCTTATCAACTCCCACTTTTTTAAAATCATAAATACCTCTTTTGCCCCTGATGGAAAGGGTGTTGTCTATATCACAAATTATTGCTTTTCTTTTCACCAGTAGGCCTTCCTGATTTCAAATAAAAAATTTTCAATATTTTCCATATCGCTTTTCTTTTCTGGATTCCTGGCATAAGCCTGCTCCAGTTTTTTCTCCCAGTAAAACCCCTCCTCTATTACTTCTCCTATCCTATAGTTGCCTTCCCTTATTCTTTTTAATTTTTTAAAAATAGGTGAGTCTTCTAAATTAATTGAAAAATTCTTACCTGAATCCAAAAGCTCAAACCCATTATATAAAGCCCTCAAGTAATTCACACCATACTTATTTCTTCTGCCCCCTTTGTCCTCTAAAAATTTTTTCCTCTGGTTTTTGCTGTAATTGATAAAAGAATCCCTAACCTTTTTAGAGTTCCATACATATGGGAATAGTTCCCTCAATCTCTTTCCATAGTCATCCTGAAAAACCACCGGAGCCAGAAAAACTTCCAAGATTGTGGGAACCCCATTTACAGCCATCAGCAAAAACTTAGCAATTTCATAAAAGGTAGAATCCTTCTCTCCTTCATTCCAGATTGTATCTTTTTTTTCTGGGTTAAGCTTTAACAGTTGCCTTGTGTTTTGCACAAAAACTCCCCTGTAATCAATATCGCTTTCTTCTTTTGCCAGACCATGGGCATAAGAGCCCACCATTACCTGTAATATTTTATTCATATTATTACCTATTTTCTTCCATCCAATTGACTGCAAAATCAACTAATTCCTTTTGTGAAAAAAATTGGGACTGTGCCAGAGCTATTTTTTCCTCCCTTAATGTTCTTGAATAGTTCTTGAACTCTTTTCCGATATCTTCAAAATCATTACAGCTTAGATCTATATCCTCAAAATCAGCCCATATCCTCTTGCCCCTGATAACTATGGGCGCAGAGTTTACCTTTTTCTTCTTATCCGGGTAATCTGCCCTGTATTCTGCCAGATGCAGGGAAGTATTGCTTGAATGGCTCACACCCAAAAGCAGAACATGCCCGCCTAGCCTATATATAGTGGATAAAGGAGAAGCCTCCCCCAAACCAAATTCAAGGCTATGCCTGCCTATGATTTTACGGGCATGTCTTCCCCAGGCGCAAAATGAATAATGGGGATGGTCGCTTCTTAAAGCTCCCCTTGTTTTCCTGAAACATTCTGCAATCTCTCCCATACCCCTGGAGGGGGTAATATCTTTATAGAAGGGAGGCATATTCTCCCTTATAGTTGGCCACCATTTTTCAGGCACAGGAGGGTTTGTCCAGTATTTAGGGTCTGAAAGTTGTCCTGAGTGAACAGGCATAACCAGGCTCCCTGATTTACCCAGTACTGACTGAAGAGCACATATTACAGCTACGGCTCCACCGCATACCCAGCCCATTGAACTTAGCGAAGAATGAACTAATACTGTCATTCCTTTTTCTAGTCCTATTTCAAATAAGCCCTCTTTTATAGAGTCTATAGTTTGGGGCCATTCTGCTCTATTTATAACATTTTCTTCACCCATAACAAATAATTTAGCTATCCATTTTTTTCATAATTTCCTTAATTTTTCTCTGTTCCCACTTTTTGCCGGTAATTCTCTCAAAAACAAATACGCCCATAGCATGCCAGAATACACCTATCCCCCAAAACAAAGTTACCCAGTAAAACCAAAGGTTATCCGGACTGGTTACCAGGTTTATAACAATTAAAATAATATTTACACCAATATATGAAAAAAAGTGGCTGTAGAAGCCTTTAATTTCATCAACCCTTTTTTTCGCCTGCTTGTATTTTTCTTCATTATCCATGTTTACTCCTCATAATTTAGATATTTTTTTGCTGACGGGTGGTTAAACCTTTTCCAGAGTATTGCCCCTATTATAGTTCCTATTGGAAATAAAAAAACCATGGTTACCACCAAAACTGCCCTTCCCAGGGGCACTGCAAAGGCCTTTCTCTGGTATATGCCCACAAGCTCCACAATATACAAGGCGGGTGCAATAAGTGAATAAATAGCCTTAAAAGGAATAGACGCAATGCCCGCAAAAAGCAGGACAAAACTCCTTATGCCAAAGTCCCCCCTCCACATGTCTGCCCGTATAACCTCCAAAGGGTCAGACCAAGACGTAACCAGGCTCAAGCCTAAAATTATGGCCAAAACCCAGCATAATATAAGTACGCCCTCTAACTGCTTTTTACCTTCCTTTAATTCTTCATTTGTTATTTTTGACATTAACCCTCCTTTTGCTTTGTTTGGTGAAAATTATAAGTTATTTTTTTCTTTTTTTTTACTTTTATTTTTTTATTACTTAGAATTAACTGGTAATGAAAATTAAGGAGGGCCATTGGAAGACAAAAAATTATTCAAAGAAATCCAGAATAATATAGATTCAATAGAAATCTTTGACACTCATGAACACCTGATGTATGAAACAGAAAGGCGTAATAAAAGCATGGACTTCTTCCACCTGTTTAAGCATTATGCTTCTACTGACCTGATTAGCTCAGGACTGGCAGAAAAAGATTTTGAAAACTTGCAGGACCCTTCAGTAAATCTCGAAAAGAAATGGAAGTTATTTAAGCCCTATTGGGACAACATTAAAAACACCACTTATGCCAGGATTATAATTTGTGCCCTAAAGGATATCTATAATGTAGAAGCAATTGACCTAGAGTCCGTTCATAAGGTCACCCAGTTAATGCAAAAAAACAAAAAAACTAGTTTCTATGAAAAAATCCTCAAAAATAAATCAAATATAGGATATATCTTAAATGACCTAGAGGTCCTTGACCAGCAGGATATACTGCAAACAGAGCCCGACACAGATTACTTTCTCCCAGTTTTCAGGCCGGACAGAATTTTAGAAACAAATTCCCTGCAGGCCTTAAGCTGGGTTGAAGAAAAATATGGCTGCAGCATTTATGACTTAAAAGATATAATAATGCTTATAGACAGGATAATTGAAGAAAGAAAAATCTTTGGGATAAAAATAGGGCTTGCCTACAGCAGGGATATCTCATTTGAGGATGTCAGCTATACTGAAGCAGAAAAAAACTTCCTTAAGATTTTTAAACTAAACAAATCTACAAGCAGCCAGGATACCCTCTCTTTTTCTGATATTAAGCCTTTCCAGGATTACATGGTACATTACTGCATAAAGAAGGCAATAGATTCCGACCTTCCTGTCCAGGTACACACTGGCCTTATAGAAAGTAATTTAAATGACATAAGAAACTCTGATCCTTCATACCTAGCTCCTCTGGTTACCAAATACAGGCGTGCCAGATTTGATATCTTCCACGCCGGCTACCCATATACCGGAAAGCTTATTGCAATGCTTAAAATGTATCCCAATTGCTATTTCAACCTGTGCTGGCTGGCCGAGGTTTCCACAAAACTGTACTCAAATATCCTGGATTCGGTTATCGAGTTTCTCCCGTCAAACAAGATATTTGGATTTGGTGGCGATTATATGTTTGTAGAAGGAGCATATGGAGCCCAAAAGAATGCCAGGTCGGCAATATCAACTGTCCTTTATAATAGGATTAGGCAGGGTTACTTTGATTTTGGGGAAGCTGTAGAATTTGCAGAAAAAATATTAAACAAAAACCCTAAACAAATATATGTAAGCTAATCTTTTTCTTTAGTGGGGCTACCTAATCTTTTTAGCTTGCCTTGGCTGAATTTTCTTATAATATCTTCTGCTGCTTCATCTTCTGTAATATAAACATCTACCAGGCTGTCCCTTAGGGTATGGAAAGAGATTTCTCCTATCTCTCGGGTTATAAGGATATTTACGTTTTCTTCCTTTATAAAATGGGTTGCTGCCAACCCAGCCCTTACATCCTTATCCTTATATTTATTTTCCTTTATGTAATATTTTTTTATTTCTTCTCCCTTAATATAGCAAAAAAGGAAGTACTTCGCCCTGCCAAAATGTTCCATTATTTTGGACCTAAGTCCCTCATCCTCTATAACTGGTATAACTATTTTAAAATCCTTGCTTTTGTAAGGTTCCACATGTACCACAAATGAATCAACTGCCTTTATTTCTTTAATCTTTTTTTCTAGCTTATCTATTATCACATGGGCTTTATCTACATTTATGAATTTTTTAACTCCTACGGTTACTTCCCCAAATATATAAGGGCCAGACCGCCTTAATTTTAAACCTGAATAATCATCTATGGCTTGGTCTCCTTCTATAATCTCCACAACTTTTGTTTCTACATCCTTGCTCGGACTTACATCCATTAATGAGAAAATAGCATCCCTGGCTGAGATTATGCCTATCCGCAAAATTAATAAGGCAATTACAATAGTGGCTATTCCTTCAACATATCTTATTTGTAAATAGCTTAGAAACACTGCTATAAATACCCCTACCGAGGTAAAGGCATCCATCAGCTGCTCCCTGGAAGTGACCATAAGGGATTCTGAATTTATTTCTCTTGAAATTTTAGCAAGATACCTTGAAGTAAAAACAGTTATAACTGCAGCTAAAAAAACTACTACTAAAGCCAAAACCGGCATATTTATCCTGGATACAGAAAAAAGCCTGGAGTATCCCTCCTTTATCAGTTCATAGGAAGCATAAAGTATAACAAACGATATGAAAAGGGTAGCCAGGGATTCAGCTTTGTAGAATCCGTAGGGAAACTTTTCAGTTGGTTCCCTTTGTGAAATCCTTAACCCCACCCAGGAAGCAAACATAACTACCAAATCAACTCCGCTATGTATTGCATCACCAATTAATGCTGAGCTACCCGAGAGGTATCCTGCTATGCCTTTGGAAAGTGCCAATAAAAATATTACTACAGAAACAATTACTGAAGCTTTTTCACCTTTTTTTAATTCATTTTTTTTCATATCTAAGGATTTATATTGTATTTTTTCAGCTCTCTTTTTAAACTGCTAGTATTTTTAAATATTATTCCATTGCCCCCCATTGCTCTAAAGGCGCCGATATTTTGTTTTAGGTCATCTATTAATAATGTTTTTTCTGCAGGCAATTTTGCATAACCTAATGTTTCCTTATATATTCTTTTTTCGGGTTTTTTGTAACCCACTTCAAAAGAGAGAATAAATTTCTCTATATTATTAAATATATCAAATTTATTTCTAAAAAATTTAAAATGCAAAGGGTCGGTATTAGACAGGGCAAAGATTTTAACCTGTTTTTTTAAATTCAATATTATCTTATCAATGTCTTCATTAAGGTAAAAAATGTCCCCCCATATATTATAAAATTGGCTGAATTTGATATCTGTATTAAGTTTTTCACATATTTTTTGGTAAAAATATTTGGGGCATAGCTTTCCTCTTTCAAATTTATCGACTAGAGTATTCCCAAATATTAGATTATAAATCTCGCCTGCATTGTAATCTGAAACCTTGGCCAATTTATTGCAGGCAATCATATGGTCAAAACCTATTATTACATTTCCTATATCAAATATGATAAGTTTTATATCTTTCATGGTTATGCAGATAGGGCAAGGTAAAACCTTGCCCTAAATATTTAATTCCTAAATAGATTAACTTCCAGCAACACCTTTTGCAATGCCTTCCGCAATAAAAGCAACGGCAAACAAGATGCTAACTATAATCATCAATGGGTGGAGATCCTTAAATTTTCCCCGGAATAACTTTATCAAGGTATAGCTTATAAAACCAAAGCCAATCCCATATGAAATACTATAGGTAAAGGGCATAATAATTATGGTCAAGAATGCAGGTATTCCTACTTCAAAATTTTTAAAATCAATCCTCGAGATTACTTGCATCATTAAAAACCCAACCACAATTAAAGCAGGTGCAGTTACCGGGTATTTGAAAGCCCCATTTACTTCTATACCTCCACCTACTACTGCAATAAGTGGGGCAAAAAATATTGATATTAAAAACAGAAATCCAGTAACTGTGGGCATGATACCAGTCCTCCCGCCATCAGATACCCCGGAAGCACTTTCAATATAAGTGGTTATTGAGCTTGCCCCAAACAAGCCTCCTGCCACTGCAGCTAATGAATCTACCAGCAGGACTTTCTTTAAGTTAGTTAAATTTCCCTTTTTATCCAACAGCCCTGCTTCTCCACCAACACCGATAACTGTACCCATGGTGTCAAAAAAGTCAGTCATAAACAAGGCAAAAATCATCACCAGCGCAGCAATATTTAGCATTCCATTACTCCAAACTGCTCCCACCAGGTCTGCATTAAAAAAGGTTGAAAAACTTTCCCTGGTAGGTATCCTGAATATTTGGTCTGGCAGCGGTACCACCCTAAATATCATTCCCGCTACAGTGGTGCCAAGAATTCCCAGTAGTATGCCGCCCCTAATCCTGAATGCAACCAGCACTGCGGTGAGTACCAGCCCAAAGGTGGCAAGCAAGGTATAATCAGCAGTAAAATCGCCAAGCTTAACAAGAGTTGCTGGGTCAGGATCTACAAATCCTGCTTGCTGGGAGCCTATAAATGCTATAAACAGACCAATTCCAACCCCTATAGCTAGCTTCAGGTCCATGGGTATGGCATCCATTATCATCCTTCTTATCCCAGTTAGAACCATTATGGTTACCAGGATACCTTCAATTACAATAATACCCATAGCCTGTTGGTAGCTTAAGCCCAAACCAAAAATAATGGTAAATACTACTACTGCATTTATGCCCATTCCTGAAGCAAGGGCAAATGGGGTATTGGTAAAAAGGCCCATTAGCATGCTCATGAGCCCGGCACCCAAACAAGTAGCCACAACTACAGCTTCGAAGGGAACACCAGTTTCTCCCCCTGCGGAAAGTATTGCAGGGTTTACGAAAATTATGTAGGCCATGGTCATAAACGTAGTAATCCCTGCAATAATTTCAGTCCTGACGTTGCTATTTCTTTCTTTGAGCTTAAAGTAACTCAATAGCTACCTCCCTTTCTAGATTTCCTCCTTCAAATTTGATAAAAATTATAATAATATTTTATAATAAAGCTTAAAATATTTTTACAATTAATTTAAATTTTTTACATGGATTTAATTAAGAATTTTTTTTCAGCAGAGAATATAGAAAGACTTTTTAATAAATTTTACCTGTGGCTGGAAGGCTTGCTCCAGAACTGGTTTAAAGACATAACTTATGAACCCATAAGGGAGCTGCTTACAAATCCATACTTCTGGATTATTATATTATTCCTATTTTTCTTGGCTTTTATCTTCAGGAGAAGATAAGCAAAATTTCTTTACTGCATTTCCCAGTAAAAACATTAAAAACAAAAAGAAAATCAGAACAAGGGTAAATTGGAGAGGATTATTCTTTATCTTTTCTGCCATCAAATAAAGCCTGGAATTATTCTTCTTTAAATATTCCAGAAATTCTTCATCTAACAAAACTTTATCTGACTCATCAATATTGGAAATCCTGTCAATTATTTTATCCTCAACATCCTCGTCTACCGGTTTTATTAAAATATTTTTAGCCAGTTTTATGTATTTGTTAACTCTATCCATCTTGACTCCAATATTATTTTAATTTTTCCTTTATTATTTTTCTGGCTCTGTAAATATTAGTTTTTACTGTTCCTATCGGCTTTTTAGTCAATTTAGCTATTTCCCTATAGCTATAGTCCTGGAGATCTCTTAATATTAAAGGAATACGGTAATTTTCATCAAGATCTACTATTATTTCCAGGACTTTCTTTACCTTTTCTGTGGTAAAGTAATCTTTCTCTATACCCTTTGCATACCTTTCAAAGACAACCTCATAATCTTCTGTCATCTTATCTAGACTAAATTTTTTGCCTTTTGTTTTAGATTTTAGCCTAATTTTATCAATACAGGTATTAACAGTTAGCTTTCTAAGCCAGGTTTTAAAGCTTGAAAGACCTCTGAAGCCCTTTATTGAAAGATAAACTTTTACAAACACTTCCTGGCTTATATCTTCTGCATCATGTGAATTCCTGAGCATAAAAAAAGCAGTAGTGTATACATAATTGGAATACTTCTTAACTAATTTTTCAAAAGAAGCCCTATCGTCTTCCTGAGTTTTTTTAACTAGTATCTTGTCGTTATCTTTTCCCTTTTTTTTATTTTCTTTCAACTTATTGCCCTTCAGGTGCCTTTACCAATTCCAATTCTATATTCATATATTCCCCATTTCTATATATCTCTAAATCTACTACATCTCCGACATTATGCCTTATGATTTGTGCTAGTAATTCATAAGGAGTTTTAATCCTGACCCCGTCAAATTTTGTAATAATATCCCCGCTTTTTATTCCAGCTTTTTCTGCTGGATAACCATCCATTACACTATTGATATAAACTCCCAGAATCTCTGTAGGGTTGTGTCCCATCTCTATTCCCATAAAAGGTATCCTGACTTCCCCATATTTTATAATTTGTTTTGTAATATTTATTGCAGTATTGCTGGGGATAGCAAAACCTATGCCAGAGCTTGTGCCAGATGGGGACAGTATCATTGTATTTATGCCTATTACTTGGCCAGCTGAATTAACCAGAGGCCCTCCACTGTTTCCCTGGTTAATAGCCGCATCGGTTTGCAATAAATCTACCATGGGTAGTTTATCTGTGGCTAGATCTATATCCCTTCCCTTGGCGCTAACAACTCCCAGGGTAACAGTCTGTTCAAGCCCGAAAGGGCTGCCTATAGCAATAGCTGTATCTCCCACATCTACGTTTTCTATGGATGTAAATTCCGCTTCCGGAAGATTCTGGGCATCAATCTTTATAACTGCCACATCGGTGTTTGCATCTGCTCCTGCAAGCTCAGCATTATATTCTGAACCGTCTGATAGTTGAACCAGTAATTCTTCAGCCTGGCCTGCTACATGGTTATTAGTAATTATATAGCCGTCATCTGTATAAATTACCCCGGAGCCTACACCCTCTGAGTAAAACTGGTTTCCAAATATATCTTCCTGTTTTACTTTTACCCTGATATTTACCACGGACGGAGTAACTTTTTTAGCAATTTGGCTAACTGCCTCATCAAAAGCTTTAAGTGAAGGAACATCGCCTACTTTTTCTTCTGTAAGCCCGGGCATTTCTTCTTCTGCTTCCTCCGGGGTTGGTTTTACCTCTTTTTCTTGCTCCTCTGCTTCTTTAGCTGTTTCCTTGCTTGTTATCTTTCCTTGGAGTAAATCTTTTGGCGAAATATTAGTTGATACAGATATTATTCCCAAAGTAAACATCCCGCCAATAATTAAGAAAATAATAGCAACTGCTATTATTATAATTCCCTTTATAAAAAAGGATTTCAATCCGCTGCTTTCATCATCATAGTTTTTCATTCTTCCTCCTGTCTATTGTAAAGATTCCTCCCTTAATTCTTCTGTTGTAGTGCTTCCTGACCTAAGCCTTATTGCATCTTCTTCTATTTTTTGGACAGCATCCTCTATTCCCAAATCCCCTTCTAGAAACTTTTCAACATTAATCCGAAGTGAGTCCCTTATAGCCCTAAGGACTTCTTCCGGTAAATCTCCCCTGCATAACTTGGCCTGCTCAAAAGCATTATATAAAATGTTATTGTTCTGGAATTCTTCATTTTCGGAAATATTTTTGTTTACAGGAAAAGTAGTGGTTTTCTTATTCCATTCCAGCTGGATATCTTCTGAAAGCATAAAATTGATAAAGTTTTTTGAAACTTCTAATTCCTGGCCAAAACAATTTGCATTAACCATAAACCCCATGCCTTCTATTACAGGGGTTGGGTTTTTGCTTCCTCCGTGAACTTCCGGGATGGCTGAAGTATTAAAGTAGATATTTTCTTCCTTGTATTCTTCTATTGCCTGTATGCTATTTATTACCATATGCAGGTTTCCGTTTTTAAACATTGAATTAATCTCTTCATAGCTTAAGCCAGATGGCATGATATTATCTTCACTATTATAAAGGTAATCCAAAAAATTCAGGGTTTTTTTCATAGAGCTGGTATCCAGTGAAATTGCGTAATTGCTGTAATCAACTATCCAATCAGAATATCCCCCTAAGAAAGGAATTACCCAGTCTGGCTCAGTCCCGTTTAATATGAAGCCGTAGGTTTGCTCTTCTGCATTGTTGTTTTCAATGCAATATTCTACTATTTCCTCAAAATCTTCAGGCGCATTGTTGACGTGGTTTCTGTTATAGAAAAAAACTAAAAAGTCAGTAGCCCTGAAAGGGATTATATAATATCTGTCATTATATGATGAGACCTCTTCCATTCCACCTATAAAGTTTTCATAATCCAAGAAGTCTATATCCTTTATTACATTGGCTTCTGCTAAATCATGCATGTTTACCATATTTACTAAAACAATTTCCGGACCTGAGCCAGCAAGGCTTGCCGCCTTATACTGGTCGATTAGCTCTTGCTCGCTTCTAATATGTCTTGCCTCAAGATTAAGATCAGGATTAAGATTATTGAATTTTTCAATTGAATCCATAAGGGCAATTCTTTCTTTTGCATCCATGTAATCCCATATTTCTATATCAAGCTGCCTTTCACTTTCTATTATTACTTCTGTTTCAGTTACATCTTCATTCTCTTCCACAGTTTTTTCCTCACTGTTTTCTGTTCCCGTTTCAACCAAACGGCAAGAGAGCAGGCTGCCCAATGCCAGTGTAAGAAATAAGATAAAAAAAAGTAGCAATAATTTATTCTTAAACATTAATCTTCCTTAAAATCTAAATACCAAGTGTTAATATTCTATAATAGACAATCCTAATAATGCAATTGTAAGGGTAATATATTTATTTCTATCATTAATATTTTGAGGTCACATTACCACTAGGAATTGATATCTTTTTTAGAATAAACTTTTTCGATTAAATAATTAAATAAATAGTTCCGCTATTAACCGTTTAGACACCAAGTTTCAATTGTGTATTAAAAGTTAAAGGGGTTTGAGATCAAAAGTTGATTTTCTATTTTTGTGCATTTAAATCTTAAAAATAAATTGTCCCGGGGCGGTGCGCATTGTAAAGAGGCATCCTTGGATCTATTGATTGTAATCATATTTAAATATTCTAAACTGTCAAAATTAAAATTTTTAACTCCGTTATTTTGCTCTTTCCTTTGCACTATCTCCTACTTTTGAAAAACACCCTTAGTAGTGAATATAATACAGACCGTCTTCTCAGTATAAATAGGGGGTCTCAATACCTTCAATAATAGACACAATGTAGGAACCCTCCATGCAAAAGAAGTATTAGAAATACTGAGAGCATATCTTCAAAATATCATATTTAATACAATTATAATTCTTCCATAGTGTATTCTAGAGACAGAATTTTAATATAAGAATTAATAAATTATACCTCATCAGCTCTGCAAGCAAGCCAATCTGATATTTCCTCTCTAGTTGGCTCTACAGGGTCATATTCCAACCCTTCAATATATTTGCATGCCTCATACAGAACTGGCGCTATCTTCCTATGAATCCCAGCCACATGGTGTATATATGGTCCATTTATAAGTTTTTCTTCCCACCTGCTCCAGTCTTTTACTTTTACCCAAAGATAAGTCCCCTTGTTTTTAGGACCAGTTGTACCTTCTGCATGCCCTGCAAACAAAGAATATTTTCCCCCAATACCATCAAACCTTAAAACAGTTAAGCTTCCCCCTTTTATTTCCCAACTGCATGTCCCTGAGGGATTACCATCTATAATAAAATGTTTTGTTACTTCTGCTTCGGTTCCTTCCTTCTTCAATGAATATGGAAATGGGCCGCAATGCCACAGAAGCTCAGCATTATCATCTTCAGGATGCCTTATTGTAATATCAGCAAAAAACACAGAAGATTGGCTATAATCTGCAGCCTGAGCCATGACTGCTGTAATTGCCCCGCAAATATCGGTCTCGCAGGCAACAGGAATCATTTCATCAAAAAGAAGAGCATTTGCAAGGCAGGGAACAACCCCCAGCATCCCCTGTAGTGAATTCCAGCACTGCAAGGCAAATGCAGATATGTCCCGATCTATGGAAATCTTTTTTAATACCTCTTTTAAGGCTATAATGCTTTTAAGGTCACTGTCATTTATTTTTACATCCATGTTCTCTTTTACAAAATTATAGGTCTTATTAAAAGATTTATCTGGTTTATTCAGCAGCATTTTAACCTTATCTACTATATCTATTAAGTTAAATGGAACTATTTCAATACCAAACTTATTTACAAGCTCCCCTTCATTACAAATAACAGACCAGAAATCCCCTGGCCTTACCCCTACCTGTCCTATCTTAAGATTTCCAAATGCCTTTACTACATTAGCTGTCCTTAAAAAATTATCCAATCCCTGGCTAAATACTTTGCTTTCAATCCTGGAATTAATTACATAGGTGAAAGGTACATTAAACCTCTGTAAAATCTTGCTGGTAGCAAAAAGGCCGCATTGGCTATCCCTTAGCCTAGACCCATCAGGCAGCGGACTTTCATCCCTTGGTCCCCAAAGAAGGAAGGGCTTTCCCACCCTGGCCCCTATTTTGGCTACAGCGCTTTCTGTGCCAAAATTGCAATGGGGCGAAAATACACAGTCCACATTATTTTCCTTAAACTTTTTAACAACCGGCTCAATATCATCATCTAAGCGCACCAGGCCCTCATCATTTATATCTTCTATGTCTATAATTTTACATCCTGAGGTTTTTAACTTTTCATAGGTTAATTTTTTGTACTTTGATGCATCTTCAACACTAAAAACGTTTCTCCTAGTTGGAGCATAGCCAACGGTTAGATTCTTTTTGCCAAACATCTTTAATTCCTTTACTTTTAAATATGATAACCTTTAAGCCCTTTTACTCAAAACCTCTTTCTCATATCTAAAAACCTCATCCATCCATTCATCCTCAGCTGGTGTGTCCATCTGCCTACAGTAGTAATTCCATATATCTCCAAAAGGCATGGTTTTTAGTTGTTCTAAAAACCCCAGCCTTGCAAACAAGCTGCCCTTATTCTCATAATCCTTTAAAACAGTGGTAGGCTCAAGCAGTGCATAAAGTAGCGCTTTTGCTATTGCCCGCTCCCCTATTACCCAGGCCCCAATCCGGTTAATGCTTCCGTCAAAGAAATCGCTCCCAATATATACCTTATCCAGTGCATCTGCCCTTATTATTTCCTGCATGATGGCTATAAGCTCCCCGGTTAGGATGGTAACATGATCGCTATCCCACCTAACTCCCCTGCTCAAGTGAAGCATAATTCCTTTTATAAAAGGAATAAGGGCTGATATTTTATCTGAAACCTTCTCCTGGGGATGGAAATGGCCAGTATCCAAAGTTAAGAATTTGTCATTTTTTAAGGCATAGCTTAAATAAAAATCATAAGAGCCTACCACATAGCTCTCAGATCCAATGCCAAACAGCTTGCTTTCAACTGTATCAATTAAATTATTCTCTGAGTATTGGACAGAAAAAATCTCATCTAATGATTCAGCTAAAACCTTTCGGTGCTCTAGCCTGCTGGCAGTTAAATCTTTGCTCCCGTCAGGTATCCACAGGTTCATAACACAGGGATTTTCCTGCTCCTTGCCAATATAGTTTGCAATTTCTCTGCTTCTTTTGACATGTTCTATCCAGAACTTCCTCTTACTTTTATCCTTGCTTGAAAGGGTAAACCCGTCACTTGCCAGTTCATGTGAAAAAAGGGTGGGATGAAAGTCTAAAGCTGCCCCCTTTGCCTTAGCCCAATCCAGCCAGCCGGCATAATGCTTAGTTTCAATTTTATCCCTATCTACAAAACCATCGCTAAAATCCCCGTACATGGCATGGATCCCTAGCCTTTTTTTACCCGGAATCAGAGAAAAGGTTTTCTCTATATCGCATCTTAGCTCCTCCAGATTTCTAGCTTTTCCAGGCTTATCTCCAGTAGATAAAATTCCTCCACCAGCAAGTTTTGCTCCTGGCCTCTCAAAACCTCCGCAATCATCGCCCTGCCAGCAATGTACCGAAATTGGAATTTTTTTTAATTTACCCAAGACTTCCTCAACATCAACTCCATAATCGGCATAATATTCTTTGGCGGATTTGAACTTTGCTTCAATATCTTTTATCATTAAAATCACCCGGTACCTATTGTTGTAATAATATTTTAATTAAATCTTTATGTTATTTTACAATAAAGCTCTAAATAAAATTTGTAGACTTAGTTTATTACAAGTTTATTTCCATGGTGAACATTTATTAGATACAAGCCGAAATAAGGAAAATTTTTTATGATATTTACGGCAGTTGCGACCTTCTAAAAAAAGCAATCTCATTTATTTTTCTGACCGTAATAGGCTTCTTTTCCATGCTTTCTTAAGTAATGCTTTAAAAGCAAACTATTTTTAATATTTTTAATTTCCGGATTCAATAATACTGAGTATATATTCATCTCTGCTATAACTTCTAACATAGAACTGACAAACACAGCTTCCTCTGCATCTTTTCCCCAGGTAAAAGGCCCGTGGCAGGCTACCATCACCGCTTTCATTTGCCGGTAGTCCATGCTTTTGAAGGTTTCTACAATCAGCTTCCCTGTTTTTTCCTCATAATCATCTTTAATATCTTTGTCCTCTATTACTTTAGTGCAGGGAACTTCTCCATTAAAATAATCGGCATGGGTTGTTCCCAGGCAAGCAAGCGGACGCCTGGCCTGTGCCCAGGCTGTAGCATATCTGGAATGGGTATGGGCCACTCCGCCAATGCCGTCAAAACTATTATACAATACCAGGTGAGTCTTTGTATCTGAGGAAGGGTTAAGCTCTCCTTCTACCTTTTTTCCATCCAGGCCAACCAAAACCATATCTTTAGGCCTTAGCCTGTCGTAATCTACTCCGCTTGGCTTAATACAGACAATACCTTTTCCCCTGTCAATTCCAGAGGCATTGCCAAAAGTATAAATAACCAGCCCCTTTTCTACCAAATCAATATTAGCCTTATAAACTTGTCTTTTTAGTTCTTCCAACATATTATTTAAGCTTTCTTAGGTGATCTTCTAAGTCTTTTCCCAATTTTATGTACCCCTTATAAAGGTTAGCATAAATTTTAGCATTTTCTTGGTTAGGCTTATACACAGTTGAAAATCCGCTTCCCATCCTGTCCTGGGCTTCCCTGACATTTTTGTAATGCCCTGAAGCAACAGCTCCAAACATGGCGGCCCCCAGCGCTACCGCCTGGGAAGACTTGGCTACCTTTACCGGCATATCCAAAACATCAGATAAAACCTGCATCACAAAGGATGATTTCTGTGAAATTCCTCCAATTCCAACTACTTCTTCAATCTCTATTTTCTCTTCCCTGAACCTTTCCACTATTGCTTTTGCCCCGAAAGCGGTAGCCTCTACCAGAGCCCTAAATATCTTGGGAGCAGTGGTACCCAAAGTAAGCCCTATTATTGCCCCTTTCAGGGTCTGGTCTGCATAAGGGGTTCTCCTGCCGTTTAGCCAGTCCAGAGCTAGAAGCCCAGTTTCTTCAGGCCTTATTTTCTCTGCCTCTTTTGTTAAGGCAGGTATAATTTTTTCCTCTATCTGTTTTTTGTTTGTTCCTTCTGGAAGCAAATTCTCAAGTGGCCATGAAAGCATGTCCTTAAACCAGGCATACACGTCCCCGAAAGAAGACTGCCCGGCTTCAAGCCCAATCATCTCCGGTATAACCGAGCCGTCCACCTGGCCACAAATGCCTGCCACAAGTTTCCCGGAAAGCCTTTGGCGGGGAGTTACTGCTACATCACAGCATGAAGTGCCCAGTATCTTTACAAAAGTTTTATCTTTTACCTGAGCTCCTACCGCTCCCATATGGGCATCAAAAGCTCCCACTGCCACTGCTATCCCTTCCTTTAAGCCAAGTTTTTTAGCCCAGTAGCTAGAAAGGCTGCCTGCTCTCTTATCTGAAGTATAGGTTTTGCTGTAAAGGTTATCTCTTAAATCTCTTAGGGCAGGGTCCAGCTTTTCTAAAAACTCTGCCGAGGGTAGCCCACCCCAGTCTGCATGCCACATGGCCTTATGTCCTGCTGCGCACCTGCTCCTTTTAATCTCTAAAGGGTCAGTAATGCCGGTAAGTATGGCTGGAACCCAGTCGGCATGCTCTACCCAGGAAAAGCAAGCCTCCCCTACCTTTTTATCCTCCCTCATTATATGGAGAATTTTTGCCCAGAACCATTCGCTTGAATACACGCCGCCTTCATACTTTGTAAAATCTTCCCCTCCCCAGTTTTTTGCCAACCTGTTTATCTCTTCTGCTTCTTTTACTGCAGTATGATCTTTCCAGAGCACAAACATAGCATTGGGGTTATCCTTAAATTCATCTTTTGAGGCCAGCACGTTTCCTTCCCTGTCAACCGGTGCCGGGGTTGAACCTGTAGTATCTACGCCAATGCCTATTACCTCCCCGCCAATATTGCCCCCCTTTTTAAGGGCTCCTGTAACCGAATCCTCCAATGCCTCAATATGGTCTAAGGGGTGTTGCCTGAACTGGTTTTTTGAAGGGTCCGAGAATTTTCCCTCCATCCATCTGGGGTAATAAGAGACATGGGTAGATACCTCTTTTCCTGAATCTGCATCTATTACAACTGAGCGTACTGAATCTGTTCCAAAATCTATGCCTATTATGTATTTAGCCATGGGTATTCCCTTCCCTTATTATTTTATATATTTAATACTTCTTCTTCCCTTTCCTTAAAATAATTAACAGATGTCCTAACCAAATCATCCAATTCATCAGGATCTGGCTTTCCATACATGGCCGGATAAGGATCTCCTCCCGGCCCCAATGGCTCAGGGGTCACAAAACAGCTGTCATCATTATTGTAGCCTATAACATAAAGAGCCATAATTATAGTGTCCAGGTCCAGAAAGCCTGTTCCCAGCGCACCTCTATTAGTGTCTGCCATATGGAGATTTGTAAGCATACCCTCTGCATCCAGGATTGCCTGGCCAATATGGTTTTCTTCAACCAGCATATGGTATACGTCCCCGTTTATATGCTTTATGCCGGGACTGCTTACTGCCTCTATATATTCTTTAGCCTGGGCAAAAGTGTGGCAAAAGCTAACCTCTGCAGACCTTATGGGCTCTACAGCTCCCTTAATTTCAACCTCCTTAAACTGGTCTGCCACTATTTTAAAGGTTTGGGTTGAACGGAAAAATTCCATATCATCATAGGCCTCCGGCCTTCCCACTGCTCCGGGAACTACTAAAAAATATTTAGCTCCCAGCCCTTTTCCAAGTTCCAGGTTTCTCCTTATGTAGTCAATTGCCCTCTGCCTGCACAAGGGGGAATTAGAAGAAAGGTCATTTTCCGCAGAAAACATCCCACAAACCCCCCCTACTTCTATTTTATAGGAAGAAAGTATCTTTTTTGCTTCATTAACCTTATAGCCGAGATCTTTTCCGTACCTGTTACCGTGAAGCTCGATGTATTTTATCCCATATTTGTTAAGCCTTACAGCAGACTCTTCTAACCCTTCAACACCAAACCCCCAGTTAGACCAGGAAAGTTTGAGCCTTTTTTCAAGCCTTTTGGGATTTTCCTCTTTTAGCTTTAAAAATTTGCTCCTTATTTTCTCATCTGCTATCTGGTAATTTTGAGGCTTCATACCTCTTTTCCCTCCTTATAATTATTTTACATCCTTAATATCCGGCAAGTCTGGATTGCAATCAGGACCGAAAAATTTAAGGACAACTAAGGGCTCATGCCCTACATTTTCAATAGTAACTCCATCCCTCGCCGCAGTATAAGGAATAAAGTATTCGTCCCGGGTAATATCACCAAACCTGATCATGGTTGGGGTTTCAAGCGGCATGCCATTAATAGCCCCATTACCCTGGATAGTTATTATTCCATAGGCACCGGTATCCTTTATATGCGCTTTGCCTGCTGGAAATACAGTTAGCTCCTTGGAACTAAAGGACTCCTCGCCATCAATTTTTCCATATATTATCCACTTTTCCTGGTACCCTTTATCTTTTGTATCCCCTATCTTTAGCGGTTTAAGGTAAAACTGCTCTTTGAAATCCGGCAATACATTTAAGTCCCAATCCAGTACACTCAATAAATAATCCAGGTCATCTTTTTTATCTTCCGGTATATCTTTAACCAGAAGAGACCTGTCTACAGGCTTATTTGCAGTTACTGATTGGAACATGCTGTAAACATCGGAAGACCACTGCACTTCAAATGAGCACAGCGAGCCTGGGGCATGCAATATACCAGGAGGAAGCAACCAGCCAGTTCCCACATCCAATTTGTAAGCCTTTGACAGGCTGGTTATCTTGTTGTCCCCTTTCTCAAAATCTTCCAGGCATTTTCTAACCTGACCTTTAGTGGTTCCGGGTTCCAGGCCGAAAAAGGTATAAGGGAAATTATTTTCGCAAAAATTTACCTGCGGAGGGAAATAATATGATTCGGGTTTTCCTTCCATGCCCACCTTTTTGGCATGCTCTTCACCTAAATGCACGTGGTGCGGCAGGGCATCCATGTTATCAAAAAACTTGGAGAAAACCTTTAGCCCTCCCCACTTATCCATAACTTTATCCCCTAAAATCTCAGATCCACTCTCATCAATTATATCCCTTAGAAGAACTTTCTCTTCTCCGGACACAACATAGCTTAAACCCTCATCTTCTGGAGTACCTGGCCCATTATCTGCAGGGCAAGTTGATGAAAACCACCTTTCATCAATTCCGCCCCTATTTGTTCCCAGGGCATATAGGTCATCGGTATGCAGTTTAAGCCTTCTTCCCGGAATACAAAAAGCCCTTGGAACCCAGGTGGGTGCAAGATGGAGCACTCCGTTATTGGCATCTAATGCTTTCCTGGTAAATTCTTTTACTTTATTAGCCATAATATCTTCTCCTCCTAAAAATTTTAAATTACTTAGCAGTTTTATCTATCATTTTATTTAATTTTTCCCGGTAATATTTAAATCCCTTCCATGGCACTTCTGGCGGTATAAAATGGTCACCGAAAGGGATATAGCCGCTCTGCTTAAGCAGCCAGTTAACCGGCTCCAAAAACTGGTCGATTCTCTCCTTGCCTAGCTCAATATCAGATTTAGGTATACCACCCATAATCTGTAGTTTGGGATATTTCTTTCTGGTCGCTACCACATCCATCCCTGCACTTGCTTCCATGAGATAAAGTCCGATTCCGGTTTCAAGGAAGATTTTTAAAAAAATATCCCTAGAATCCAATTAATAAGTTCCTATCTGTAATTTTTTTAACAACTATCTTTTTCTAATTTTTTTATCATATTATTAGCTACAACTTCCCCTAACCCAATCATGTCATGGTGTATAGCAGTAAGTTCGGAGAAAGAAGCCTAGATATGAATCATATCATAAAATCCCTAAGTATTTGTAGATTATTTTCCATACAGAGATTCATAATAAAAATTATTATAGAGTCAGAAGTGCCAAAAACCAAACTTTCTTTATTCTTTTCTAATTTTCCTTTATAGCTTTCTTACTGTTTTTTCAACTTTGCTAACCTTAATAGGCACTTCCAGTATATATCTTTCCCGTAATCCTGCTTTTTTTATCTAATAAATCGGCAACCTTTTTGTTAAAAATATAAACTTCCCTATTATTATAAGTTACGCCTCCGATTTTTTTATAGCTTTTGCGTAAAGCAAATTTTGCCACAATTATTCTGCCATAACAGTTATTGCTGGCTACATAAGAGAGGTTAATATCGGGTATAGCCCATTCCACTATTATGCAGGGGATATTTCTTTTTACCATCCCGTTTGTGAAAAAATTTTATCTTTTTCCCTCCTATATAGCCCTGAAAATATAACACTATCAATTGTAATTTGTTATATATAGTTGTTTTTCGATATCCTGTTTTTGCGTTAAACACAGTTAGGCAATACCTATTTTTTTAAACCACATTCTCAATCTTATCAACAAACTTAATAAGAGAAGTTTTTTTAAGATGGGAACAATAGGATTATTGACTTTGTTTTTTAGTAGTTATAGAAATTACTATTTTGGAAAACTAATAGTTATATGCGTTACAAACTCCTAAAATTTTCTTTCTGGTGTCTTCCTTTATAAAATACCTTTTATTAAAGAACCTGAAGCTGTTGAAATTGAGGTTCCTCTTTCTGTTGCAATTACATATATTTTAGCATTGCCCATAAAAAAGAATATATGTAGCGGGTTTCCTTATTATATATATAAAAGGCAAGCAAAGAACTTAGTTGATAAAAAGCTACAGTTCTATCAGCTTATGTATTTATCAGTCTTTTTTACCAATGGTAATAAATTTTGGTCAATTGATTTTTCTTCTTTACTAACTTCTTTTGTAAATAAAAACCAGCTTTCTAAATGCTCTGCTTTACCTCCTGGAGAGACTAGCTTATACTCTCCTAGTGTCTCTATTTCAAGAATATCAGAGTCTGTATATATTTCTGTATTTACACCAAAGTCTGCATATTCTGCAAAAGGGCTATACTTATATCTTTTAATAAAAATCTGGTCTTCCAAACTATATGCAACCCACCCCGAAGTATTTAACATCCCTATCTTTTGTTTAGTTTTGACATCTGGGTCTTGGCTTAATTGTATGTATTTTGAACCCCAAGTCCACCGGTCATCAGTCATATCTGTATACCCCCATAAAGCTAGAGGTCTGACAGGGGTAAGCCTTTCATTCCAGCTCTGGTAAGGCTCCTGTGGTATTATTGCTCTTCCCTTTAGGTTCATTACAGTTATGGCCCAGGGAGCAAATTTTATACCCCAAAGGTTATGATTCATAATCCTATGTAAAACTCTAACCTGGTTGTCATCCGAATTTAAAGTTATTTCTATTTGCTTTTGTAAGCCTGTGTATTCTTCAGTTTCTTGGGTTAATATTAAAGTAT
The DNA here is from genome assembly GCA_964423265.1 of uncultured Actinomycetota bacterium. GTDB lineage: Bacteria > Actinomycetota > Humimicrobiia > Humimicrobiales > Humimicrobiaceae > M55B165. The sequence continues at coordinate 64,160 of CAYREF010000002.1, read as the reverse complement.
CATCCTTTATTTTATGTTTTACTCTGCTGTTATCTGGATTATAAGAACGTGGCATAGCTTCAGGGGCATGCCAAAGCCTGTGCCCACCATAGCTTCGCCATTCCTTTCCTCCACTTTTTCCCTGCTCACTCCCAATTTCACCTAGTAAATTTTGTTTCCCAACATAACCAAAACGGATAACCCTTGGGCCTACATCCGTAGTTGTAACTAATTCCACCTCACCATTAGTCATTCTAATGCAATTATTCCAACCTCCGAAACTATATCTCTGTTGTATTTCCATGATTTTCCTCTTAATCTTTAAATATAATTATTTATAATACCACGAAATTATTGCCCATAGTAGCCATTATTTTAAGTTGTAAATTTGGATAAAATAATTTATCATTAACCACTAAGCAATAATTATTATATCTTAAGCCAATAATTGCTACAAAACATTAGCTCTTTATGAAAGAGAAAATTAAAAAAGAAGACTTAGTAACTGTTTCCATTAATGGTCAGGAAATTAATGGTAAGCCTGGCCAAACCATTTTAGAATTAGCCTTAGATAATGATATATTCATTCCCCACCTTTGCTATGATCCCCGTATTAAAGCGCAAGGAGCCTGCCGGCTGTGCCTGGTTGAAGTAGAAGGGTTAAAAGAGGCAGTTCCTTCTTGCATTACTAAAATATCTCCGGGAATGGTAATTAAAACCAATACCAAGCATATAAAAGAAGTGGTTAAGCTCAACTTAGAGCTTATATTATCTGACCACCCTCTTGACTGTTTGACCTGTGAATCATGTGGCAATTGTACCTTGCAGGATCTTGCTTACCTGTATGACGTTGACCAGAGAAAGTTTGTAGGCAGCATCCATGTAAAAAAAGTTTTCCAGGACAACCCTTTTGTCTTAAGGGACAATGAAAAATGCATACTTTGTGGAAGATGCGTAAGAATTTGTGATAACTTAATAGGAGCCAATGCCATTGGGTATGCCGGCAGGGGCTTTGAATGCGAGATAATACCTGCATTCGAACAAAGCCTAAAAGATACAGAATGCGTATTCTGCGGTAATTGCATCTCTACCTGTCCTGTAGGAGCCCTGCAGCCAAAGCAATATCTCGGGAAAGCCAGATACTGGGAAACAAAAAAAGTTCAAACTACCTGTCCCTATTGTGGTGTGGGCTGCCAGATAGAGCTTCACATAAAGGGTAACAAAATTGTTAATGTTACCTCGGATATTGGTAAGAATATAAATAAGGGTAGCTTATGCGTTAAAGGCAAATTTGGCCTTGATTTCGTTAGCAGTGACAAAAGGCTTACCTCACCTCTGCAAAAAAGAGGCAGCAAGTTTGAAAGCATTTCCTGGGAAGATGCTTTAGATTCTATATCCTCACAACTAAAGGGCATTATCCAAAAACATGGACCTGATTCAATTGGCATATTGAGTTCAGCAAAATGCACCAATGAAGAAAACTTTCTGCTCTCTAAATTTGCCAGAGCGGCGATAGGAACAAATAATATTGACCACTGTGCCAGATTGTGCCATGCCTCTACTATTACCGGTCTCATTCCCACTTTTGGCAGTGGCGCAATGACTAATTCCTTTGAAGATATTAAGGATGCTAAAGCAGCTATAGTTATTGGATCCAATACCACCGAAGCGCATCCGGTAATAAGCTATGAGCTGATAAACCAAGCAGCGGAAGGCAATTTGAAACTAATAGTTATCGACCCTAGAAAAATTCCCCTCACCAAATATGCCCATATACATCTGCAGCAAAGGCCGGGAACAGATATTGCAGTGCTAATGGGGCTAATGAACATAATTTATGAAAATAACTTGCATGATAGGGAGTACATAGAAAAAAAGACAGAAAACTTCGGTAATTTTGCAGAAAGTTTTAAGGACTATACCCCAGAAAAAGTAGAAGAGCTTTCCGGGGTAAAAAAAGATGACCTAATAGAGGCAGCCAAAGTCTACGGCTCTGCCAAAAGCGCTTCTATCTTCTATTCAATGGGTATAACCCAGCATACCTGCGGTACTGAAAATGTGATATCTATCGCCAACCTATCTATGATGACAGGGAACATTGGCAAGCGTGGCGGAGGGGTGAATCCACTAAGGGGCCAAAATAATGTGCAAGGTGCTTGCGACCTTGGCGCACTCCCCAATGTTTATAGCGGATACCAGTACGTTGAAGATGAAAATATCAGACATAAGTTCGAATCTGTCTGGGGTAAAAAACTTCCCCCCCAAAAGGGGCTAACTGTTACAGAAATGATAGATGAGGCAAAGACCGGTAATATAAAAGCCTTATATATAATGGGGGAAAACCCCATGCTTAGCGACCCAGATATTCTACATGTGGCAGAAGCCCTGGAAAACCTTGAGCTTCTAGTGGTACAAGACATATTTATCACGGAAACAGGAGAATTTGCCGATTTTATCTTACCGAGTACATGTTTTGCTGAAAAAAATGGTACCTTCACAAATACGGATCGGAGGATCCAAAGGATAAATAAAGCCTTAGATCCGCCTGGCAAAACTCTGGCAGACTGGAAAATAATATGTATGCTCTCTGAAAAATTAGGCTATAGCATGGAATACGAATCGGCTTCTGAAATTATGGATGAAATCGCAAAGCTTACCCCCATATATTCTGGAATAAATTACAGCAGACTTAATGATTGCCCTCTTCAGTGGCCATGTACTGGTGAGGACCATCCTGGAACCGGTATCCTACACGCTAAAAACTTCTCACGTGGCAAGGGAAGGTTTATGGCAGTAGAATTCAGCCTCCCTGCTGAAAATCCTGATAACAAGTTTCCTTACATCATGACTACAGGAAGAATTCTATATCATTTTCACACCAGGACAATGAGCGGGAAATCTGATTTCCTCAATTTAATCGCCCCCATGGCCTTAGCCCATATAAATGAAATTGACGCAAAAAAATTAAATATCAAAGATGGAGATAGAGTAAAGCTTGAAACCAGAAGAGGAGAAATAGAAGCAGTTTCCAAAGTTGATTCAAGCATAAAAGAAGGAGTAGTATTTATTCCTTTTCATTTCGCTGACTCTCCAGCAAACAAGCTTACAAATCCTGCCCTTGATCCAAAAGCAAAAATACCTGAATATAAGGCTTGCGCAGTAAAAATTTCTAAGGTATAAATAAACACTGGTAAAATTATTTTTATTAAATTGCATTTTACCCTATTAAGTTTTATATTTCTTAAGAAAGCATGTGCCAAAAAGCTGCATAGGGCTGCTTTAAAAACAAATAGAAATTTTGGCGGCACGGGGTTGGAGGTTTGTTTCATTGACAACCTGAAATCTTACAAGGATAATAGATTGATACAATTAACTATATTTTTATTCTTATCCTTTTGAATATATATTTTTTAACTTTTTTATGGGATACTTATATTATGCAACATGGATGGATATATGAAACTATTAGTTTTTGACAAAAAAGAGAAAACGGTTCTGCAGGATTTAAAGCTCTCACAAATTACTCCTTATATCAACAACCACCAATACATGATCTGGATAGACATTGAGAACCCTAGCCGGGAAAATATGCAGTTTCTGCTGGACTATTTTAAATTCCATCCCCTGGATATTGAAGACTGCCTTTCAGTAATAGAAAGACCTAAGCTGGACGAATATGATGAATATATATTTCTGGTTATGCATATACCTTTTTTTATAAAGCAAACCAGGAAGCTGGTCCCTTTTACTGTAAATATATTTATAGGAAAGAATTTTTTGGTAACTGTCCACCAAGGGGTATGCAAGCCCATACAAAATACCTGGAATAATATAACCGAAAACCAATCCAGAATTACTGCGGGCTCAGGCTACCTTCTCCACAGAATTATAGATTCACTTATTGATTATAGCTTTCCTATACTTAATAAAATTTATAGGAATATCCAAACCGTGGAAGATGAAATATTTAAAAAAGCCAGCAATAAAAATGTAAGGGATATTTTAAGAATTAGGACAAATATCTTAACCTTTAGGAATATTGTTTTCCCTCAACGTAAACTTTTAAAGACCCTTGAGATTAAGGATATGGAATTTTTAATAGACGAGCTTGAAGTATACTTTAGCGACCTAGTAGACCACATAGAAAAAATTTGGGATACTCTTGAAAACTACAAGGAATTAATAGAAGGTATCCATGAAGCACACCAGTCCCTCCTTTCCAACAAGATTAATGACATCATGAGAATCCTGACTATTTTTTCAGTAATTATCCTGCCCCTTACCTTTATAACCGGAATCTACGGAATGAACATTGGTCTCCCTATTGCAGGATATCCTTATGCATTCGTAATTCTCATGGTATTTATGTTCTTTCTTGCCATCGGCATGCTTGCATACTTTAAATACAAAGACTGGCTCTAAGCTAGGCTTTTACTTTAATGACATCCTTGTATGAAACACTAAAGCTGTAGCTACTAAATTCAGGCAAATATTCATCCAGCATAAGCTTTAAACTAAATTTTTCCCTGCCCAGGGAAGACAGTTCTTTCCTTGGGATATAGCATTGTTTAATAAAAGCCACTTTTCCAAATTTGTCATAGAAAGTGCACAGTAAAACAATATCTTCTATTCTGTTCTGGCTCAGATTAACCAGTTCCCCTTCTATAATTAAGAAATTATCCTCATAATAATATTTCTCTTCTCTTACCACCGGATTACCTTCAAACCCTTTGTAAAAGTTACTGTAGTTTAGTCCTATTTTTACCCTGGCAATATCTATATAAATGCTTTTTTCCTTTAGCAAAAAGTAAAACGGTGCCTTTTCTTTTGGATACAAATTTTCTATTTTGCTTTCACGTACATCCGAAAATAGCTTTTCGCCGTCCCTGTTATAAAAATCAAAGGTTATTCCCAGATCTGTCTTGCTTGTACTAGAAATGTTTTTAAGTTCTCCGAGAATGACCAGATTGCCATAAATGTCTAAATATAAATTGCAATTGTTGATCTCTACATCTATTACCGAGGTCGTATCTATTTTTATGTCATCATAATTAAAATAAGCAAATGACTCCTCAGAATAAATGTCTTTCTGCTCCAAAGCTTGATCTGTGCTGGTGCAGGAGAAAATGAATAAAAGGGAAAAGATTAAAAAAATAATTAATGTTTTAGCACTGGTCATCTTTTTCTACATGGTATTCTTCATCAATAATGCTGTTATTTTCGTCCAGGGTTACAATTTTGGGTTTGTATTCTTTTGCCTTTTCCTCTTCCATTAGTCCGAAAGCCATTATAATAACCCTGTCTCCAGTAAGTATTTTTCTCGCAGCTGCCCCGTTTAAGCAAATTTCCCTGCTGCCTTTTTCCCCTTCTATAACATATGTTTCAAGCCTCTCCCCGCTATCAATACTAACCACCATTACCTTCTCATAGGGCAGTATTTTCGCATGGTCCATAATATTTCTGTCTATGGTAATGCTTCCCATATAATGTATTTTTGCATCAGTAACCTTGGCCCTGTGTATTTTGCTCTTTAAAACAGTAACTTCCATTCCTATCACCTTTTTACTATTATATTATCTATCAGCCTGGTGTTGCCAGTCCATATGGCGGCAGCTGCTAATACTTCCCTGGAAGGAATGCCTCTTACTTCCTTCAGGTTGTCTTTTTCCCTAATGTCAAAATAATCTACTTTTTTTACATATTTATTGCTTTTTAAATAATTTATGGCCTCTTTTTTTACCTTGCCTGCTGTTTTCCCCTCTTTTATTAAATTTTCGGCAAGCTTGAGACTTTTATATAATACAGTAGCATTTTTTCTTTCTTCTGTTGATAAGTATTTGTTGCGGGAGCTTAATGCCAGATTGTCTTTTTCCCTAACAATATCGCCCCCAATAATATCAACATCCAAGTTTAGATCTTCGGCCATCTTTTTTATAATCACCAGCTGCTGGTAATCCTTTTTGCCGAAATAAGCCCTGGTAGGGCACACTATATTTAAAAGCTTTAGGACTACAGTACAAACTCCCCTGAAGTGGCCGGGCCTGAACTTCCCACACATAACGCTTTCCAGATCCTCCACATTTACATATGTCTTGTGGTCCTTTCTATACATCTCCTCATTTGAGGGATGGAAAATATAATCTACCCCCGCTTCTTCTGCTAATTTTGAGTCCCTTTCCATATCCCGGGGATATTTTTCATAGTCTTCCGAAGGACCGAACTGGGTAGGGTTTACAAATATGCTTATAACCACTATATCGTTTTCCTTGCTGGCCAGCTCCATTAAGCTTAAATGGCCTGGGTGGAGGTATCCCATGGTGGGGACAAACCCTACAGTTTTGCCCTGCTTTTTTAGCTTCTGCAGCTTTTTTTGAAGCTGATTGATTTTTTCAATTGTCTCCATGTTAGTATGAGTGCTCCTCAGCAGGAAACTTCTTGTCTTTAACTTCTTGTATGTACTTTTTATAGCATGCCTTCATTTCTTTTCCCAATTCTGCATACCTTTTAGAAAACTTGGGCTTAAATTTTTCAAACAGGCCCAGCATATCATGGGTTACAAGTACTTGCCCATCACAAAAAACTCCTGCCCCAATCCCAATAGTGGGAACACTAATTTGCTCTGTAATTTTTTTGGCTAATTGGGCAGGAACTTTTTCTAAAACTATGGAAAAAACTCCGGCAGACTCTAGCTCTTTTGCGTCCTCTACCATTTTTTGAGCTTCTTTGTTGCTTTCACCTCTTACCCCATATCCGCCAAATTTATGGATAGACTGTGGGGTTAACCCTAGATGGCCCATAACCGGTATTCCCGCATCTACAATTTTTTTAATAGTGCCAAGCACTTCTTTTCCGCCCTCAAGCTTAATTGCTTCTACCCCGGACTCTTTTAGAAACCTCCCTGCGTTTTTTACTGCTTCCTTGCTGCTGACCTGGTAAGACATAAAAGGCATATCTCCTATTACCATTGCTCTTTTTACACCTCTTTTTACTGCCTTGCAGTGGTGTATCATTTCATCCATGGTTACCGGGATGGTGTTTTCATAACCTATAACTACGTTTCCCACCGAATCCCCCACCAATATTAAATCTATACCACATTCGTCGAGCTGGGAAGCCATAAGGTAGTCATATGCAGTTAGCATGGTTATCTTTTCGCTGTTTGACTTCATTTCCATAAGCCTGTTTATATTTATTTTTTCAGCCATATTTACACCTAACCTTCTAGTATTTTTTTTAATTTTTCAAATGTATCCCTGTCAATCCAGCCGTTTTGATAAGCTATGTTTGCAGTTTCTTTTCCCATAAATTTATAGGTTTTAGAGCCTTTGTCAAAATATTGCTTAAAATTTTTTAAATGTTCTTCAATTGTCCCCACATCCCCTCTTGCTATGGGGCCAGTTAGTGATTTTTTTGTTCCCATTTTCTTAATATTATCAATTGTTCCCTCTATAAGACCCATTAAAGCTTTTACAGAATCCTCGGGTTTTATGCCAATTTTTTCATTAACCTCAACTGCAAAATTTAACAATGTAACCAGATAATTGGAAGCAACACATGCAGATGAATGGTACAGGGGTTTTTTGTCGTTTTCTACTTCTATAAAAGAGCCTCCGAAAAAATCAACCAAATAAGCTAGGACCTCTTTTATTTCCTGGCTAGAATAAGTAATCCCGAATACAGTACCTTTAAGAGTTGATATTGCCTCTTTTATGGAAGCAAATGATTTTATAGGATGTAGGCAACCGGTATCAGCTCCCTTTTGTTTGGCAGCACTTAACACATCTAAAGATTTTGAGCCGCTAAAATGTATTACAAAAGTTCCTTCTTTTTTTGGGCTATTGGTAAATATATCATTACATATATCCTCGATTAGATCATCTGGGGTAGTTATTAATATACAGTTTGATTGTTTTAGTAAGCCATTAATATCTTTACTATATGTTATTCCTCTCTCCCCCACTAAATCTTTTGCCCTTTTTAGCGACTTTTCGGTCCTGCTTACAATACAGTTGAGTTTTGCCTTAGTATTTCTATTTTTTGCTAAAACATAAGCAATGGTTGTTCCTACTCTACCAGCTCCCACTATGGTTATTTTTAAATCTTTCATTTTTTTTGCCTTTCTTATTTTTTAAGATACTCTAATAGGCATAAGCAAATAGAAAAGGTTGGGTTCTTTTTCAGATTTTATTAATACAGGCTTTAAAGGATCATCTATCTCCAATATTATTTTTTCCCCATTTATCATATTAATTCCATCTAGTAAAAACTGGGGATTGAATGCTACACTTATTTCTTCTTCCCCATAGGGTATTTCTAGCTCTTCGCTGGAACTTCCCACTTCTTTTATATCCATGGATACTTTTAACTTACCTTCCAAAAAATCAAATTTTACAGGAATATTATCCTGGGCAATTGAAGAGATCCTTTTTACCACATCCAGTATATTTTGTTTGTTTATTAGTATAGAATTTTTTAGGTTTTTTGGCACTAGTTGCATGTGGTCCGGAAATTTTCCTGATAGAAGCCTAGAAACAATAATAGTTTTTAAATTTTTATTAACAATAGCGAAACTTATCTGGTTTTCTTCAATATTTATTTCTAAGTTGCTGTCTTCAGATTCTATTTTTAATATATTATCCAAGACTTTGCCTGGAATTATTACTCCTATCTGCCTATCGCCTATATTTATGTTTTCTTCCATATATGAAAGCCTGTAGCTATCTGTGGATATCATTTTTATTAGGCCTTTGCTTATTTCACAACGCACCCCAGTAAGCACTACCCTTCCTTCATCCTCTGACACCGACCTCTGGGTTTTTCTTATCAAAGTTTTGAATTTATTAAGCTTTATAGTAAAGCTATTGTCTTTTTTTATTTCTGGAAACTGGGGGAATTCTTCTATAGGGAATGTGTTAAGGTTAAAGATTGCGTTCTGGCAGGTAATTTTAAGCTGGTTTGTTTCAGGATCTAACTCCAGATCTATTTTTGATTCTGGGAAATTACGCAGGATATTTATTATAATTTTAGAAGGTATTATTATTTTACCTTCGTTTAAAACTTTTACATTAATGCTGGTTTTTACACTGGTTTCAAGATCTGTACTATAAATATTTAAATTTTTATCCGCTTCAAGCATAACTCCGCCAAGGATATAATTTGTAGTTTTAGAAGTTATAGCTCTGGTAGAAAACAAAACTGAATCGAGGAGTTTTGATTTTGTTGTTTGAATTTTCATATTAACCTCTTTTTATAAGTATACGATTATTAACTATTCTATTATATATAATTAATAATTAAAACATATAGTAGTAATATATAAAGGGTGTGTAAATTGTTAAAAACACCCAAAACCTCTATAAAGGCTAAGACTTGCCTGTTAATAAAGGTGTTGAAACCTGTTAGTTAATTAAAGGATATTTAACAGGGAAAAAAATTAGTGTTTTTATCAACTGAAATAAAATGCAATTGTTGATAAAAAAGGAAGTTATTAACATAATTGTTAACAGGCAAAAAACTACTTTTTTAAATTATTGGTAATTTCCTGTATCTGGTTGTAGACACTCTGGTCAGTATTTAAAAGATCGGCTATTTTAGAAACAGCATAAATAACAGTGGTATGATCCCTGTTGCCAAAATAATTTCCTATTTTTGGCAGGGAGTTATTGGTTAGCTCCCGGGAAAGGTACATAGCAATCTGTCTTGCATGGGAAACAAATTTACTCCTTTTGCTTCCAACTATGGTGCTAATAGGGATGGAAAAATATTTTGAAACTTCTTTAATTATTTTCTGCACGTTGATTTTTTGCTCACCCTCTTCAGGAAGAATATCTTTTAATACATTTTTAGCTATTCCTAAATCAGGTTTAGATCTGGTTAAGGAAGCAAAAGCCACAATCCTGGTTAACGCCCCTTCAAGCTCTCTTATGTTTGAAGTAATCCTATTGGCAATAAGATTTAAAATATCGTCTGAAACTATTATTTTTTCCCTTTCAGAATATTTTTTAAGGATGGCAAACCTGGTTTCGAAATTGGGAGGCTGGATATCTGTAACTAAGCCCCACTCAAAACGGGACCTAAGCCTCTCCTCAAGAGTGGATATGTCTTTGGGCTTTCTATCACTGGAAAGCACTATCTGTCTGTTAGTATCATGGAGGGTATTAAAAGTGTGAAAAAACTCTTCCTGGCTGGCATCCTTTTCCTCCAAAAACTGGATATCATCAACCAGAAGGACATCTGTATTTCTATAATATTCTTTAAATGAAAGAACTGTCTTATCTCTTAATGCATTAATAAAATCATTTAAAAACTTTTCTGCAGATACATATTTTACAGTCATGTCTGGGTAAAGCTGCCCTATGTATTGGCCAATAGCATGAAGCAGGTGGGTTTTACCAAGTCCTACTCCCCCGTATATAAACAGGGGATTGTAAGCCTTGCCTGGATTTTCGCTTACGGCAAGGGCTGCTGCATGGGAAAACCGGTTACCGCTGCCGATAACAAAAGTGTCAAAGGTATATTTGGAATTAAACATTGACTGGCCAGCCCTGGAATTTTTTTTAGGTTTCTGAGATTCCACTATAGTTTCAGGCTCTTTATTTTTGTGGCTATTGTGGTTGCTAGGATCAACTGTTATTTTTAACTCACAATCCTGGTTGATATTTTTTTTAACTGAGTCATTTAAAATATTGTAATATCTTGTTTCGAGCCATTCTTTGGCAAAGTCGCTATTTACAGACAATGTTAAGCAGTTTTTTTTTAAAGAAACAGGGGCAATATGTTCGAACCAGGTTTTGTAGGTAGGCGTATTAATGCTGCTCTTTATGTCTTTTAGAATTAAATCCCAAGAATCATTTAAATTGTTCATGTCATAATATTAAAAATTATTCGAATAATATTCAAGATATTTTATGCCTTTTTGGGTTAAAGCTCTCTTGCCAGAGTTGCTTGAAGTTAAAAATCCTTTATTTTCAAGATAAATAAGTTCCCTGTATGAAGTAGAAAGGCTGAAGCCAAGCTCATTCGAGATTATTGAAGGACCCGCGTTTTCTAATTCCAATATCAGGGACATAATTTTTATCTGTCTATCAGAAAGTTTAAGATCATATATCTCTTCATAGCTTTCATCTGCTTTCGGGCTTTCTGCCTTAGTGGCAGGCTTAGGTTCTTCATCATCGCCGGGTGAGGTTTGCGCAGTATCTATTCTAAGGGAGACCACGGTACCAGAGTTAATATTGTCTGAAATATTTATGGAGCCTCCAGAAAAAGTAATGGTTTCTTTGACTATAGGGAGCCCTGAACCAACCCCCCTTATATATTCCTTCATGCTTTGGGTAGCTGAGGTGTAACCAGGGAGAAAAGACTTGTTTTTATCGTCAATGCCAGGGCCCTGATCTGAGATAATAATATGATTGCCATTATCTAAGATAGTTATAATTATTTCATTAAAATTAGCATGTATCAGGTTTTCAATCAGCTCTTTTATTATAGTATAGGGAATCTTTCCACCAATCCCGTGGGAAAGGCTATAAGTTTTTTGTGAGGTTTCGTTAATAAAGTCTGCTACATTACCGTAACGGTATTCCTCTACCCTGGGTATGCTTCGCATATTGTCATAAATAGCAATCCTTACTGGTATAGAAGTATTAGAATTGCTTTTATTTTCAGAGCTGAGATTTGGATTTGATGATTCCTGTACCATTTCAAACAGTAACATATTGATTTAAACAATAACAAAATTATATTAATTAAAGACATTTTTATCAATTACCTTTTCACATTCTTTTCATATTAGTAAGTTATTAACAGCTAAACTTTTAGGATTTTAAACGGAAATATGGGAAAAAATTAAGCATCAACACAAGTTTTAACATGCTGTGAAAGCCCTATAAGCCGGGATTTTTAAAGTTATTAACAATTCTTTCCACAGCTGTTGAAAACTTTTTTGCAAAATTCCGGAAACAGTGAAAAAGCCCACTATTTTCTGTATGTCATAAAAAACAGATTTTTCATAATTTGCTGGAATAAGAACAGTTGTTTGAAAATAAGGGGCGGCAAAAGAATTTTGGGTTTGCTGACAAACTTGATATTAGGTAAATTAGAATGTATAATTCTTAACCTAATTGGAAACAATAGTTTATTGAGGACAAATATGAAAAGAACTTATCAGCCAAAAGTAAGAAAAAAGAAGAAAAATCACGGCTTTAGGGCAAGAATGAAAACTAAAGCCGGAAAAAGAATAATAAAAAATAGAAGGAAAAAGGGCAGGAAGAAATTAACAGCTTAAAGCAGGAGACTTTATCTAAGAGAAAAGATATTAACCGTGTTTACAAGCAAGGCAAATGTATAAACAGAAGGTACATAAAAATATATGTGGCCAGAAACGGTAAAAACGTTTTAAGGTATGCAATTAGTGTATCCAAGGGTGTTGGAAAAGCTGTTAAGAGAAATAAAATTAAGAGAGTTATAAGGGAAATTATTAGAAATTTGACTGGCTATCTTAAAGGATTGGATATATTGATAGTGGCAAAGAAAAGTATAAAGAATGCAGGATACTGGGAATTAAAAAAAATAATAGAACAATCCCTATTACACTCTTAACCCCCATAACAACTATGAAACAAGCAATTACATTTGTAATAAAATTATACAAGAAGTTTATATCGCCAATACTACCCAAAAGCTGTAGATTCCAGCCCACTTGTTCAGAATATGCAGTGAACGCAATAAATAAATATGGTGTACTAAAAGGTAGTATTAAGGCAATATATAGAATTTTAAGATGTAATCCTTTTAACAAAGGCGGTTACGACCCAGTAAAATGAAGGAGGTAAAGGATATTGGAGTTTATATTTGATTTGTTAAGGCCTATCCAAAATGTAATAGAGTATGTAATAGTTTTTTTATACAATAATGTGGTATCAGTCTATGGTCTTGTAATAATATTGCTCACATTGATAGTTAGGATAATACTAACCCCCCTAACCATAAGCCAGACTAGGTCAATGGCAAAAATGCAAAAATTGCAGCCAAAAATAAAAGAAATTCAGAAGAAGCATAAGGATGACAAGCAGAAAATACAAGAAAAAACAATGGAATTTTACAAGAAGCATAATGTCAATCCTTTGGCTGGGTGTCTTCCCCTACTGTTGCAGATGCCGGTATTTTTTGCCTTATTCCAGGCACTGAGAAATCCTTCCAATATAGTTACCGATGTATTGGGCAAGTTCGTTATAAATGGGGAGCTAAATCCCGCCTATGATTTTTTATGGTTAAACTTAAATGAACCCGATCCTTATTACATTTTGGTAATATTGATGGTAGGAACAATGTTTTTAAGCACCCGCATGACTGCCACAGATCCCAAACAATCTATTATCACTTACATAATGCCGGTAGTTTTTGGTTTTATAGCATTTAGGCTTCCAGCAGGAATATTAATATACTGGGTTACAACCAATGTATGGACTATGGGACAGCAATATATAGTAAACAAAGTAGTAAAAAAAGGAGAAGAAAAAGAAGAAAAAGGAGAAGAAAAAGAAAAAGGAGAAGAAAAAGAACTTTCTCTTGAAGAAAAAAAGAAAATATCAGGAAAGAAAAGAAAAAAAAGGAGAAAGAAATAATTAATGCTTGAGAGGTGTGAAGAAATGGCAAGTGAAAACAGCATGAATGAGGCAATTGATTCATTTGTTGAGTCTTTAAAAGAAGAGCAAGAAAACGACAAATTGATGGAGAACAATAAATTAGAGGATTTAGAAAAGGAACAAAACTGTACAGGGTTGGAAAAAATAGTCAAACTAGTAAGAAAAGCAATAGAAGTAATTTGCCTGGGAGAAGACATAAGGGTGAAGGTTGACAGGGAAAATTTAAAAGTTTCAGTATATGGGAATGACTTGGCAATAGCAATAGGCAGACATGGAAAAAATATAGAAGCCCTAGAGTATATTGTTAACCAAATTGCTGCCAGAAAGAAATTGGTGGAAAGAAATGTTATGCTAGATATAAAAGATTACAGGAAAAAGAAAGCAGAGCGGATTAAAAAAACAGCTATAAAAATGGCAAAAAAAGCAATTAGAAAAGGAAAGAAAATAAAATTAAGGCCCATGGACTCATTTGAAAGAAAAATAATACACAAGGCTTTAGCCAGCTTTAAGAATGTAAAAACAGAAAGTAAAAACAAAGAGCCACACCGGAGAATAGTAATTTATCCATTTAAGGAAAAAAATTAAGCATATACTAAATAGGGATAAAAAGGGCGCTATGTAGCGCCCTTTTTTTCTTGGACCGTTTAGGGTAAAACCGTAAATTATAAAAATAATTACCCCCTCACCGCTTAACAAATTAAATCAAAAAATTTTATAAAAAGAAATTAAGCAAGATATTAGAATATTTTAAAACCACTTCCATAACACTAAAAAATAAGAGTACCTGAGATCATAGAAATAAGTTATTTAGAAACTGTAAACCCCGGGACAATACTAATAATAATATGCATAAATACTATGGTATAATAATATGCTTGTTAAAGAAAAATGCTTAATCTTGAAACATTTTTTAATTAGCTTTATTCTTATTGTTATCTTTAGGTCACACTATAATTTGGTTTTGAAAGCTTATAGTAGGTGGCAAAAAATATAAAAAAAATAATTACTATAAAAATGCTAAACATAAATAAAGATACAATAGTGGCAATAGGCACAAGGCCTGGTGAGGCGGCTATCGGTATAGTAAAGCTAAGCGGTAGTAAAGCTGCAGCAATTGTGGATAAGATATTTAAGAGTAAAAATAACCGGAAAATAGGGTGGTTAAAAACATTTTCAATGACTTACGGATATATAACAGATAACAAAGGAAATGCAATAGATGAAGTAATAGTATCATATATGAAAGAGCCAAACTCCTATACTAGAGAAGACATAGTTGAGATCAATTCCCATGGGGGAATTATACCTACATCTAAAATACTTCAACTATGTATAGAAAATGGAGCAAGAATAGCAGAGCCTGGGGAGTTTACCAAAAGGGCATTTTTAAATGGACGAATAGATTTATCACAAGCGGAAGCTGTAATTGACATAATCAGGTCAAAAACAGAAGAAAGTTTAAAAATAGCAGCAAAAAACGTAAAAGGAGATGTGAAGAGGAAAATAAAAAAAATAGCTTCAAAAATCACAGATGTGCTTATTCAGCTAGAAGCCTCAGTTGATTTTATAGAAGAAGATTTAGAGCTTACCCCATATGATAAATTGACCGAAGATGTCCAAGATATAAGGTGGGAAATGTCTAGATTAATTGAAGATGAGGGAAAAGGGGAAATAGTAAAAAACGGAGTAAAAGTTGCAATTATTGGGAAGCCAAATGTCGGAAAGTCAAGTTTACTAAATTTGCTTTCAAGAAAGGAAAAAGCAATAGTAACTCCTATTCCAGGAACCACGAGGGACGCGGTTGAAGAAATACTATATGTAAAGGGAATCCCCCTTATATTAATTGATACTGCCGGGATTAGGAAGACTAAGAATAAAATTGAAAAGATAGGGGTTGAAAGAAGCCTCACGCATATAGATGAAGCAGAGCTTGTAATATGTGTAATGGACATTAGCAAAAGGCTAGAAGACATAGATAAGGAAATAATTCAAAAAATTAAGGGAAAAAAATCAATAATTGCAATCAATAAAGTAGACTTGAAAGCAAGGTTAGACGAAGGGGAGATAAAAAAATATTTAGGTGAAAATAAAGTAATAAAAATATCAGCAACTAAAAGGATTGGAATAGAAAAAATGGAGAACAGAATTAAAGAAATAGTATTAGATGGAGAAGAGTTAAATATAGAGGAAAAGATAATTATAAACAATAGACATAAAAAATTATTAAAGGATGCAGAAGAGTTGCTTAATAAGGCTAAATTAGCAATGGAGGATAAGATGTCGGAAGAATTCCCTTCAGCAGACTTAAAAATTGCTAAAAATTTATTAGGCGAAATTACCGGAGATACTGCAAGGGAAGACATGTTAGACCAGATTTTCAGTAAGTTTTGCATAGGCAAATAATGACAAAAAATAATATTATTAGAAAATTTGGCGAAATGTTTCACGTGAAACATTGAGGTTTAAATTATGTATGATGTAATAGTAATAGGAGCTGGCCATGCAGGCTGTGAAGCAGGCTTAGCAGCTGCAAGACAAGGAGTAAAGACACTAATAATAACAATAAATATGGATAGTGTAGCCAGCATGCCTTGTAATAGTGCTATAGGAGGACCTGGTAGGGGGCAGCTTATAAGGGAAATTGACGTATTGGGAGGAGAAATATCTAAAAACACCGATAGAAACTACATACATATGAGGATGTTAAATGTTTCAAAAGGACCTGCTGTCCAAACACTAAGGGCAATCGTAGACAAGAAAAGGTATTTTCTAAACATGAAATATGTCTTAGAAAATGAAAATAACCTTGATTTAAAGCAAGGTTTGGCTAAAAAAATAATAATAGGTAAAAATAGATTTACTATTCAAACTAGTGATAAATTTAGGTATAAGGCAAAATGTCTGGTTATATGCACTGGTACATTCCTCCGGGGAGAGATTTTTTGGGGGAAAAATAGGCTGGAGGCAGGTCGAAAAGGAGAAATAAGCTCTATAAGCTTAGTAGAAAGCCTTGAGGAGGCTGGCTATAGATTTAGCAAGTTGAAAACAGATACACCGCCCCGAGTTGATAAAAAAACCCTCAATTTAAAAGAGTTAAAGGTTCAAGAATATGACAAAAAACCTAAGTTATTTTCCTATGAGAGCAAAAGAGGTAAAAGAAAACAAGTAGAAAATTATATAACCTATGCGGAAAAAAAATGTATAAACTATATAAAAAAGAATATTAGAAAGTCAGCATTTTACGGGAAAAAAGAAAAAAAGGAAGGTCCTAAATATTGCCCTTCAATAGAAGAGAAAGTTATGAGATTTCCGGAAAGGGCGAGACACCTCATATTTATACAGCCAGAAGGACTGGAAACCAATGAAATGTATTTACATGGCCTGATGACCACTCTTCCAGAAGATATACAATACGGAATATTAAAGCGGATAAAAGGTACAAAAGATGCAATAATTACTAGGCATGGATATGGAGTTGAGTATGATTATTTGAAATCTTTTCAGATAAATAATACATTAGAGAGCAAAAGCCACAGCGGGTTGTTCTTTGCTGGGCAGATTAACGGAACTACTGGTTATGATGAAGCAGCTGCCCAAGGAATAGTAGGAGGTATAAATGCAGCAAGGAGATCCCAGGGAGAAGAGGGAATTGTTATAAAAAGGGAAGATGGTTATATAGGGGTGTTGATAGATGACTTGGTTGTAAAAGGAATTACAGAACCATATAGGATGTTAACATCCAGAAATGAGTTTAGGCTTCATCATAGGCATGATAATGTTGATTACAGGATGGCTAAATTTTTGCCTGCTATGGGCCTTAGCCAGAAGCAGGAAAAGATATTAAAAAAATATAAAAATATAGAAATAGTAAAAGGTAAGCTAAAATTTACCCCTTTTTATAATAAGATTAAAAAGAATATGTTGAGCGATAATGATTTGAACTATATTTCATCAAAATATAATTTGTCCGAAGAAGAAGCGGAGAGTGTAGTTATTAAATTAAAATATGAAGATTACATAAAGAGAGAAGAAAAAAAAATAAGAACTATAACAAAAAATATGGATGTAAAAATCCCTGATGACATTTGTTACTCAGATATACATAATTTGTCAAATGAAGCTACTAAAAGCTTAAATAATAAGAAGCCACAAACGCTAGAGCAAGCTAAAAGAATAGAAGGGGTAAGCTTAGCGGATATTTTTTCCCTATTGTGTTATATTAAAAATGTTTCACGTGAAACAATGGAGTAAAAAAATATGTATGATGTAATAGTAATAGGGGCTGGCCATGCAGGTTGTGAAGCTGCACTGGCCTGTGCAAGGTTAAAATTAAAAACATTAGCTTTGACCATAAACATGGACAAGATAGCACTAATGCCCTGTAATCCTGCAATTGGCGGGGTGGGGAAAACTCAATTGGTAAGGGAAGTTGATGCTATGGGCGGACAAATTGCTAAATCTGCAGATAAAACATCAATTCAGTTTAAAATATTAAATAAGAAAAAAGGACCAGCAGTACAAGCATTGAGAGCTCAAATAGATAAGAAAGAATATGAAATAGAAATGAAAAAAGTTTTAGAAAACACCAGGTTTTTAACTCTCAAAGAAGGAACTGTTTCAAAATTGCTGGTGAAAGGTAATAAAGCTTCAGGGGTGCAAACTGAAAGTGGCCTTGTTTTTAGAAGTAGGGTTGTGATTGTAACATCAGGAACCTTCCTGAGGGGACGAATAATAATAGGAGAAAAAGACTATCCAGCAGGAAGAATGGGCGAGTATCCTGCTATGCAATTAACTAAAAGTTTAAATGATTTAGGGTTTGAGGTGGATAGATTCCAAACTGCTACGCCACCCCGGATAGACAGAAGGACCGTTAATTTTACAAAAAATTCAATAAATGAGGCAGAATGTAACGGTAGGCATTTTTCTTTTTGGTCAAAAGGGGCAGATATCTCTAATGACAGTATTCCCAGTTATTTAACTTATACCAATAGTAAAACTCATGATATTATTGCAAAAAATATAAAATATTCCCCTATCAGGTCAGGAATGGTTGACACGCATGGACCCAGGCATTGCCCTTCAATTGACAGGAAGGTAATAAACTTTCCAAATAAAAAGAAGCACCCTATTTTTATAGAGCCTGAAGGAAAATTTACAAACGAAATGTATTTGCAGGGGCTTACTACCAGTATGCCTTTCGATATACAGCAGAAAATCGTAAATTCCGTAGAAGGGTTAGAAGGAGCCAAGATTATAAGGCCTGGATATGCTGTAGAATATGATTATATAATACCAAGCCAGCTCAATTATACCCTCGAATCTAAATTAATTGAAAATCTTTATTTTGCAGGACAGATAAATGGCACATCAGGTTATGAGGAAGCTGCTGCACAGGGGTTTTTAGCAGGAGTTAATGCTGCTTTAAAAATTTTAAAAAAGGAGCCCCTGATTTTTACCAGGGATACAAGCTATATAGGAGTTTTAATAGATGATCTAGTAACAAAAGACCTGATGGAGCCTTACCGGATGTATACTTCGAGGGCAGAATACAGGTTAATCCTCAGGCCGGATAATGCGGATCTTAGATTGGCAGCATACAGTAAGAGGATTGGCCTACTAAACCAGAGCCAGTATCAATCTATAATTAGGAAGAATGAAAAAATTGATTTTCTACTAAATAAATTAAAAAAAGAAATGGTTAAGCCTGAAAAAGATTCGCTTTTAGAAACAGATCTTAGAAGAACGGTTAGCGCTTATAAGCTTCTAAAAAGGCCAGAGGTTAGCATACACAGCTTAAAGGAATTTATTGATTTATTGAATAATGGTTTTGATAGGGATATATTAAGGCAAGTGGAAATAATGATTAAGTACGAAGGTTATATAAATAGGCAGTTGTCTGAAATTAAAAAGCTGAAGGGTATAGAAAATTATAAATTACCTAATGACATTAACTATTTTGATATAAAGGGCTTAACTTATGAAGCACAGGAAAAGCTCACTTCAAAGAAGCCTAACACCCTGGGACAAGCTTCAAGAATTGCTGGCATCTCGCCAGTTGATATTTCAATATTGATGTTAAATTTAAGAAAATGAGTAAAACTACTTCAAGCTTGAGAGATCAACTAATAGAGTTTATTAAAGAAAATAATGTATCCTATAAAAAAGAATATATAGAAAAAATATTACTATACCTAGACTTCTTGTATTCTTACAATAAAAGCATAAATCTTGTAGGGACAAAAGAGAAGGACCAAATATTTATAAGGCATATATTAGATTCATTATCTTTGTTAAAGCATGCCGACAGATTAATTTACCCTTCTGAGAGGATTATAGATATTGGAACAGGTGCAGGATTACCGGGGTTGGTCCTGGCTATATTTTTTCCCGGTAAAAAATTTTACCTACTGGAAAAATCTTTAAAAAAAGTAAAATTTCTAAATGATTCTATTAGTAAACTTAGCCTAGAGAATATTATTGTTGTAAGGAAAAGGGCTGAGAACGCAAGCAGAGAAATAAAAAAAAGGGAGCAATTTGACTTGGTAATAGCAAGGGCTGTAACCAAATTCCTGATTTTAATAGAATTAGCAATTCCATTTTGTAAAATAAGTGGTAAAATTATATTTTATAAAAGCAAAAAAGTTTTTGATGAAATAAAAAAGTATAATGAGGAAATAAGCATATTGGGAGGGAAAACAGGAGATATTTTAGAAGTAAAGGTTCCTTGCCTAAATGAGGTTAGGGTTCTTTTGGAAATAGATAAAGTAAAAAATACCCCAGATAAATTTCCCCGGAACTTCTCTAGGATTAAAAAAGATGATTTATATAAATAGGTAATTGTGTAAATGGGTTTTTTAAGAAAAGTTTTTAAAAGTGATGACCTCAATCAAAAACCTGTGCCAAAAAAAGGGGAACCGAGGGTAATTGCTATTGCAAATCAAAAAGGGGGAGTGGGAAAAAGCACCACTGCTGTAAACCTTGCAGCATATCTGGGCTTAGAAGGTTTTAAAACACTTCTGGTAGATTTGGACCCACAAAGTAATTCAACAAGCGGGGTAGGTATAGACAGTAAAGATATCAACAACTCAACCTATGATGTTATACTAAAACAGGAAGAAATAGGCAAAGCAATTGTTGATACAGAATTTAAAAACTTAAGACTGCTTCCTTCTTCAATAGAATTAGCTGGAGCTGAAGTAGAAATGGTTTCAAGCATGAAAAGGGAATATAGGCTGAAGGAAGCAATAAAAAAAATAGAGAATGATTATCAGTTTATAATAATAGACTGCCCTCCTGCGTTAGGGTTGCTAACAATTAATGCCCTTGCTGCAGCCAAAGAAGTAATAATACCTATACAATGTGAGTACTATGCATTAGAAGGTTTAGGCCAACTTATAAATACAATAAATTTAGTAAAGGAAAATTTAAACGAAGACCTTAAAATTGCTGGTGCGATTATGACTATGTATGACTCAAGAATTAGGTTATCTGATGAAGTAATAGAAGAAGTTAGAAATTATTTTTCAGAAAAAGTCTACAATACAATAATCCCCAGGAATGTTAGATTAAGTGAAGCCCCCAGTTATGGAAAACCCATAATGCTTTATGATAAAAATTGTAAAGGGGCAATTGCATATAAAAATTTGACAAAGGAAGTGATAAATGATGGCCAGAAGAGGCTTGGGTAAGGGGCTTAATGCCTTAATCCCATCTTCAAAAGAAGAGAAAAAAGATACTAAAAATAGGGTCCTTGAAATTCCCTTAGATGACGTAGAAGCTAACAGAAATCAACCCAGGAAAAACTTTGATGAGAATTCATTACGGGAACTAGCGGATTCTATTAAAGAGTTTGGAGTAATACAGCCCATAATTGTTAGGGAAAATGGTAATAAATATGAAATTGTGGCTGGAGAAAGAAGGGTGAGGGCTTCAAGAATTGCTGGGTTGAGAACCATCCCCGGCATTATTGCAGAAGATATTGATGATACGGTATCTGTTGAAATGGCATTAATAGAGAATATCCACCGGGATAATTTAAGCCCTATGGAGTTAGCTTTTACTTACAAGCAGCTAATTGATGAATTTAAGGTAACCCATGAAGAATTGGCAAAAAGAGTAGGGAAAAGTAGGACAGCCATAACCAATTCTATCCGTCTTCTTTCTTTGCCGGTAGAATTACAAAAACTTGTGGACACGCGCAAAATAAGTGCTGGCCATGCAAGGGCATTACTGACCCTAGAAGATAAAAAAGGGCAAATGAAATTGGCTAACCAGATAATGACAAAAAGCCTGACTGTGAGGGATGTTGAAAATCTAGTTAACAAGATGCTGGAAAAAAAATCTTCTAAAAAAAGAGGTAAGGTATTGCAATTTAGCAAGATACCAAAAATATCAGAAAAGGTCTCAGATTACCTAAATGCTCCTGTAAACATTAGGATAAACAAAAATAAAGGGAAAATGACTATAAATTTTAGTAGCATAAAAGATTTGGAGAGGATATTTAAAAAAATTGTTGAATAGAAGACCGGCGTGGGTAAAGAAGAAGTTTAGCTTTGATAATATAAATGTTTCAAGGGTTAAAAAATTAATAACAGATTCTAGGCTGCATACCGTATGCCAAAGTGCACAGTGCCCAAATATTTATGAATGCTTTAGCAAAAAGACTGCTACCTTTATGCTAATGGGGAATATATGTACAAGAAATTGTGCATTCTGCGGGGTAACTTCGGGAAAGCCTCAGCCGCTAGACAAGGAAGAGCCTAAAAAAGTGGCCCAAGCTGTAAAAAAAATGGGGCTAAATTATGTAGTGTTAACCTCTGTTACCAGGGATGACCTAAAAGACGGGGGTGCCGGGCATTTTGCTGAGACTATCAGAGAAATAAAAGAAATGAATCCAAGCTCCAGGATTGAATGCCTTATTCCAGACTTAAAGGGCTCGGTCAAACATCTAGAAACAATACTTGATTGTGACTTGGAAGTATTAAACCATAATATTGAAACAATAGCTGATAATTACTTAAAGGTTAGGCCCCAAGCTAATTACTATAATTCTTTAAAAATTTTAAATTATGCTAAAAGTTACAAAAAAAATATATATACGAAATCAGGATTTATGGTTGGTCTTGGAGAAGGCACACAGGACATTAAAAAGCTGTTGCTAGACCTAAAAGATAACTGTTGTGATATTTTAACCATTGGACAATATCTGAGGCCCGGTAAAAAAAATACCGGGGTAAAAAAATATTACCGGCCGGAAGAATTCAAAAAAATAGAAGATATGGCAAAACAAATAGGTTTTAAATATGTTTTTTCGGGAATATTTGTAAGGTCTTCTTATCATGCAGCAGATGTTTTTAAGGCAAAAACAGGGGATTAATGTATGGAAATATCTAAAAAATATATAAGCCTTTGCAATAATGATGGCATCCAGAGCCTTTGCAGATGGACCTCAGGAGACAGGTTTTTAATAAGATCCCAAGAGTTATTTTGTTTTTTAGAGAAAATAATAGGGTGGGGCAAAGACAGTAAATGTACCGTATGGGTTCCAAACTTTGAAACTAGCTTTGAAATACAGAAAGACGACCTTCTATGGGTACCAAACTTGTCGCAAGTAATATCGTCAATTAAAGAGCAAGCTTTGAGCTTAAAAAAGATATCACTGGAGTTAATAGACAATAAGTGGGTGTTTAGTACCTATTATAATAAAGAGGACTTAGGAGAAACAGTACCCATAGTTACATTTGCCAAAACTGCTAAAGCTGCCTGCTTGAAAGCATTGATTAAAATTGTAAATTTAAATAAAGGCAAATAGGAAATTGAAAGGTATCTATTGCCTGAAATTGTATTGCAAGAACCCATGCAGAATAAAGGTAGGCTCCTTAGGTGAATTGTTTTTTAGAAAGGGAAACTATATTTATGTGGGTTCTGCTTTAAACAGCTTAGAACAGAGGATTACAAGGCATCTAAGTAAAGATAAAAGCATATACTGGCATATAGACTATATTTTAGATAATAAAAACGTGGGTATAAACAGGATATATATTTTAAAGACATCAGCAAAAAAAGAGTGTAATATTGCCAAGCTGGTTGGAGAAAGCGGGGAACCTGTCCAAAAGTTTGGCTCTTCTGATTGCAATTGTGTAAGCCACCTGTTATTCTGGCCGGACAATAGGATAAAAATAGCAGAGGATGCCCTTACGGGATGTGGCTTTGAAATAATGCCAGGGAAAATTTAAAAAATTCCAGGCAGACATAGGCTTATTAGTTTCTTAACTGGTTTAGCACTTCTTTTGATATTCTTTCTACCAGATCCGAGTAAAGCACTGTTTTTGATTCAGGTTTAAACCTGGGATCCTCTAAACCACAGCTCTCCTCGTCACAGGATATACATAACGATTTTTCTGCTGCGCACATGTTGCTGCTACCAAAAACTCTTAACCTTTCTTTGACAGTATCTTTTGCAGCTTGCATTGCTTTTTTGACCATATCTGGATAACTTATGGCGCCAGGTGTTTTTTCAAGATAATCCCTAACCATCTTAACAGCATTTTGTGACATTCCGGTATAGAAATTTATTTTATTTATTCCCAGGCTGATTGCCTTTTTAAAATCTTTATCTGAAATTCCTGACCCCCCATGTAGAACTAAAGGTATGTTTGTGGCATCCCTAATCTTAACCAGCCTTTCAAAATCTAGATGTGGCTCACCTTTATACAATCCGTGCACATTACCAATAGCGATAGCCATTGCGTCGAGGTTGGTTTCTTCCTTAAATTTTACTGTTTCTTCTACTTTAGTAAACAGGGTTTTTTCTGCTTCATGGGCAGTTGCAGCTTCTTCTCCCACGGCTTCTCCGCCAACAGCGCCAATTTCTCCTTCCACGCTTACCCCGACACTATGGGCAGCTTTAACCACTTCCTTGGTTTGCTTTATGTTTTCTTCCAAAGGGTTATGGCTTCCATCAAACATAACTGAGGTAAAACCGGCCCTTATAGCTCTCATGATTGTCTGGAAGCTTTGCCCGTGGTCTAAATGCACGCATATTGGTATCCTAACTTTCTTTGCTGCATTGATAATTGCAGGGCCAATTTCTTCAAAATTCAGGTATTTAAAATGAACTTCTGCAACTTGGAGTATTATAGGAGAATTTTCTTCAATTGCAGCGTCTATCAGGGTGTCTATTAAATCTAAATTAGTAATATTAAATGCTCCCACTGCATATTTATTTTCCCTTGCATGATTTAGCAAATCCTTCAAATTAATAAGAGCCATAGCTAGTCCTTTAAATTATTTATAATAGATGGATAAAATTATATATGGTGTTATTTTTTAAATCAACACCCATAATTATGCAAAATTGGTAAAATGTTTTAATAAATGTTATATTCCTGGCAATAATTAAAAAAAGGAGTGATAAAATGACAGCAGCATATGTTTTAGTAAAGGCAGAGCTTGGGATGCAAAATGATGCTGTTACTAAAATTAGAAAAATCAAAGGAGTAGAGAGTGCCCATACAGTTACAGGGCCTTATGACCTTATTGTATTTGTAGAAGGAGAAAGTTTAGAAGAATTAGGAAAAACGGTTATCTCCAGGATCCAAAATCTAAAGGTAATAAAAGATACCATGACTTGTATTGTATTAGAACCTATTATATAAATTATAGAAAAAGTAATAGGAAAGGAAAATTATTGTATGAAACTTATCCCTAAAATTATAATAGGGGTGATTATCTTTGTAGTTGCCTTAATTATTCTTATTAACGCGGTTGTGATAGTGCAGGCAGGAAATGTGCAAGTGCTGACCCAGTTCGGGAGAACTGTAGGAGTAACATTTAGGCCAGGCGCTCATTTTAAGATTCCCTTTATACAGAACACAGTAAATTATTCTACCAGGCAGGTAACATATGAAACCAGTGACCAACCTGAAGCAAGCAGGGCAAGTTACACTGATTATTCAGTAGATACTACTTCCTCTGACGGGCAGCAGGTGCAATTAAAGTATACAATCAGGTTCTCAATTGACAGCAGCCAGGCAGAATGGGTATTAAATAATATTGGAACCATGGATGAATTGGTGGAAAAAGTGGTAAAAGCAGAGGCAAGGTCCCTTGCCAGAAATATACCCAAGAAATATACTGCTTTTCAGCTTTATTCAGAGCAGGTTTTTGTAGTACAGGATGAGCTGCAGAATAAGCTAGAGCCAATATTTAAATCAAATGGAATAATTTTAGACGAATTCCTGTTAAGAAAAATTGATTTTACTGAAGAGTACTTTAATGTCCTTGAAGAAAAGCAGATTGCTGAAGAAAGGATAGAGCTTGAAAGAAATGTACTTGAGCAGGAAAAGATTAAAAAGGAGCAAGTAATTATTCAGTCTGAAGCAGAGGCTGAACAAATTACTATCAAGGGTGAATCCCTAAGAGAATATCCAGAGATTATACAGCTCGAGTTTATCCAGAAACTTTCTCCCAACATAAGCTGGGGAATATTGCCTGAAGGAATAGTGCCTTTAGTAGATTTGGGAAGTTTGCAGGGAGAAATTGAAAGTGTAACTCCGGAGACAACCACCCAGATACCTGCAGAGACGGAAACAGAAGAAGAACAAGCACCCCCCGAGGAAGAAGTAAACCAGTAAAGAGAATCAATTTAGAAATTGGGCGTAAACTATTAGTTTGCGCCCTTGCTGTTGGAGGTTACACTTGGTTAAATTAATAGCAATAGATCTTGACGGAACTTTATTTAACTCTAAATCAAAGATAAGCACAGAAAACAGGGAAGCCATAAAGAGTTGCCTGGATAAGAGTATTAAAGTTATATTATCTACAAGTAAAACAATTTATTCAGTAGGTAAAATAATAAAAGAGCTGGGATTAGTGGATCTCCAAATGGCTTCAGGAGGGGCAGCAATAATAAATAAGGATTTAGAACCCCTATTTACATTAAAGGTTCCTCCCCATATAGTAGGGGGGATAATAAATTTAAACCGCAAGCATAAAAAAGGCCTAGCTCTAAGCTCGGCAGATGGAAACATCTATTATGAAAGCAGCCATCCAGGCATAGAGCATATTGCCAGCACTGGAGACAGGGTAATAAGGGTAGACGATCTTATGGATGGGAAAATAATGGACAACATCCTTTTGATTACTCTTACTATAGATTCCGGGGATAGGTTTAACAAGATAATCAAGGATAATTTTAACGGCCGGGTAAAAATAAAGCGAGGCGGTCCAATTTTTTTGACAATTTTAAACAAGAAGGCGGGCAAGCTGTTTGCATTGAAAAAAATAATGGAAATGGTGGGAATAACAAAAGACGAAACTGTTTCCATAGGGGATAGCGAAAATGATCTAGAAACTATAAAATTTGCTGGAATAGGTATAGCAATGGCCAATGCACCGGAGAGCCTTAAAAGAGCGGCTAACTATACTGTTTCAAGCAATGATCTCAATGGTGTGGCAGAAGCCCTTCATAAATACTGCCTGAAATAAAATGAAAAACAGGATAAAAAAATATCTAGAAAAAGTAAAAACATATAATAAAATCGCCAATATCTCTAAAATTGTCAGGAGGTATTTTGCAGTTAATGGTTTTGACGGGGTAATTACTATTATTGGAGTGCTTATGGGAAATTACATAATAGGAACTCAGGATTACATAAATGTTATAATAACTGGGACAGCAGTATGCATTTCTTTGGGAGTATCAGGAGTTTGGAGCGCCTATAATAGCGAAAGCGCTGAAAGAAAAAAAGAGATAGACGATCTTGAAAAATACACATTGCATGATTTAGATAGAACTGTAATTTCAGAGGCCCAAAGCTATGCAACTAAAGTACTGTCAGCAGTAAACGGACTTTCTCCAGTCATTACTGCCTTAATACCTATTATTCCATTCTTTTTTGGTTCTCTAATTCCAATAGAGTATTGCTTTTATGCAGGCTTTGCTTTAGCTTTTTTGGTGCTTCTGGGGATAGGGTTGTTTTTAGGCAAGATATCTAAAAGCAACTTGATTATTAGCGGAATAAAAATGGTAATAGCAGGAGGGTTTACTGCAGGACTAAGCTTCCTTTTGAAATTTGTAAATTAATGAAAAAGCGGGCCTGCAAGCCCGCTTTTCTGTTCCTATAGTACAGACAGATAATTTTCTAATTCATAATTTGAAACATGGGTTCTATACCTATCCCATTCAATTTTTTTGTTATCTATGAATTTTTCGAAAATGTGGTCTCCCAGAGTTTCTTTAACCAGCTTACTTTCTTCCATAAGCCTAACTGCTTCAAATAGGTTATTGGGAAGAGTTTCAATGCCAGCTTCTTCTCTTCTTATTTCATCCATTTCAAATATGTTTTTCTCTATGGGGTCTGGGAGTGGGAGATTTTTTTCCATGCCTTCCAATCCTGCAGCAAGCATAACGCTAAATGCAAGATAGGGATTGCATGCAGGGTCAGGACACCTGAATTCCACCCTCATAGATTTTTCTTTTCCTGGTTTATACATAGGAACCCTTACCAGGGTAGACCTATTTCTCCTTGCCCATGATATGTAAACAGGAGCTTCATATCCGGGGACCAGCCTTTTGTATGAATTTACCCACTGGTTAGTTATTGCAACTATTTCCTTGGAATGCTTGAGAATTCCAGCTATATAGCTTTTTCCTTCGCTTGATAAATGGTATTTGTCACTAGGGTCATAAAATAAGTTTTGATCTCCCTTAAATAGAGACTGGTGGGTATGCATCCCGCTTCCGTTTACCCCAAATATAGGTTTGGGCATAAAGGTTGCATAAACTTCATGCCTGGTTGCAACTTCCTTTACTATTAGCCTGTAAGTCATTGCATTGTCTGCCATGGTTAAGGCATCAGTATACCTAAGATCAATTTCATGCTGGGATGGCGCAACTTCGTGGTGGGAATATTCTACGCCTATGCCCATAGCTTCCAGAAATAGTACAGTATCCCTCCTTAAGCCGCTGGCTACATCCAGGGTGGTTAAGTCGAAGTAACCGCCCTTATCCAGTATTTCCGGCATTCCAACGTCGGATTTAAAATAAAAAAATTCCAGTTCCGGGCCCACATAGAATGTATAACCTAGGTTTTTTGCTTTTTCTAAAATTCTTCTTAATACTCCCCTGGGATCGCCTTCAAAGGGTGTCCCGTCAGGATTTAAAATGTCACAAAACATCCTGGCAACCCCATGCTCCTTTGGGCTCCAGGGAAGTATCTGGAAAGTATTGGGGTCAGGCATGGCAATTACATCACTTTCTTCAATTCTTGAAAAACCTTCAATGGATGACCCATCAAACCCCATGCCTTCCTCTAAAGCTCCTTCCAGTTCCTCAACTGTGATGGCAAAACTTTTTAAAAATCCCTGAACGTCAGTAAACCATAGCCTAATAAATTTAATGCCATTATCCTTTGCTTTCTTTAAAACATATTCTTTCATTTCATCATTTTTTGTCATGTTTCCTCCTAAAATTAAATTTGATTGTTATTATACCCTAAAATTTTACATAGTTATGTTAAATCT
Source organism: uncultured Actinomycetota bacterium (assembly GCA_964423265.1). Lineage (GTDB taxonomy): Bacteria > Actinomycetota > Humimicrobiia > Humimicrobiales > Humimicrobiaceae > M55B165. The sequence goes on along the minus strand of CAYREF010000002.1, from coordinate 35,013 downwards.
ATGTAAAATCTCAGCCAATTGCTTCTTTTCCTTCCTCTCCAGTCCTTATCCTGATGCATCTTTGTAGGTCTAGTATAAAAATCTTGCCATCACCAATATTTCCTGTATAAGCTCCTTTCTTTATGGCTTTAATGGTTGGTTCTACAAATTTGTCATTTACTGCGATCTCAAGCCTTACTTTCTTTAACAAATTTACTTCTGTTATGACTCCTCGGTAAGTTTCTGTAAAACCTTTTTGCTGTCCGCAGCCAAGGACATTAGTTACTGTCATCTTGTGTATCTCGTTTTCAAATAAAGCTTTTTTTACATCTGGCAGCCGGTGTGGCTGAATCATTGCTATTATTAATTTCATAGTTTCCTCCTCTAATCATTGTTAAATATTTGAAATCCTGAGTAAGCTTCCATCGCATGCTCTTCTATATCTAGCCCTTTTAACTCAGTTTCCCTAGAAACTCTTAGGCCTATAATTTTACTTAGAACAAAGAAAATTAATAGCATACTCCCGAAGGTCCAGGCAAAAACACTTATAACTCCTATAAGCTGGGTGAGAAGAAGACCTGCTCCTCCGCCGAAGAAAAGACCAGATATATTGCCAAACCCGCCAATTTCTGCATAATCCGCCTGGGCGAATAAACCTACAGCAAGAGTGCCAAAAGCCCCACAAATGCCGTGGACTGAAATAGCGCCAACAGGATCATCTATTCTTAATTTCTTGTCAAATATTTCTACAAATACTGGGCAAATAACTCCAGCAATAATACCAATTATAATGGCACTAAACGGGGAAACTACTGCGCAGCCGGCAGTTATTGCTACCAGTCCCGCTAAAGCCCCGTTTAAGGTCATAGATACGTCTGGCTTTTTGTATCTTACCCATACAAAAAACATAGAAGCCGTGGCCCCACTGGCAGCAGCTAAAGTTGTGGTAACTGCCACCGTGGATAATGCCTGGCTGGAACCGGATAATGTGGAGCCGCAGTTAAAGCCAAACCAGCCAAACCATAATATAAATACGCCTAATGCGGCCAATGATATGTTGTGGCCGGGAATAGCTCTCGAGGTGCCATCAGGTCCATATTTGCCATATCTTGGACCTAAAATAAGAGCTCCAGCAAGGGCAGCCCAGCCTCCCACCGAATGGACAACTGTTGAACCTGCAAAATCAATCATCCCTAAAGAAGAAAGCCACCCGCCACCCCAAATCCAGTGTCCCACTATTGGGTAAATTAACGCTGTTAAGAAAACTGTATAAACCAGATAACTCCTAAACCGGGTTCTTTCTGCCATAGCCCCTGAAACGATGGTGGCTGCAGTTGCTGCAAAAACAGCCTGGAAAATCCATAAGGCAAAGTTGCTTGTATTGGCAGGGTTGATAATAGAAAGCAGGAAACCGTCTCTTCCAATAAACCCCCCAATATCTGTTCCAAACATCAGCCCGTAGCCTAAAAAGAAAAATACCAATACTCCAAGAGAAAAATCCATTAAATTCTTCATTAAAATATTTACTGCATTTTTAGCCCTGGTAAAGCCAACTTCTACCATTGCAAACCCTGCCTGCATGAAAAAAACTAAAAAAGTAGCCAGCAGAATCCAAATCGTGTCCATAAACGCCTCCTGTTTTTATTTAATTGGAGACATTCTAATATTAAATTATTTCAAGAAAGTTAAGGGAAGGTTAAATCTTTGTAAACTTTAAGAAGAGAACATGTAACCGACATTCCTTACAGTTTTTATCATAAGGTGGTAGGGGGAGGGAAGTTTTGAGCGCAACCTTCTAATATGGACATCAACAGTCCTACTGCCGCCATAATAGTCATACTCCCAGATAATAGAGAGAAGTTTTTTCCTGGAAAAGACCTTGTCCTGATTTTCTAAAAGCAGCCTTAGCAGCTCATATTCCTTGAAGGTAAGCTCTATTGGCTGCTTGTCAACCATTAGCTCGTATTTATCAAGGTTTAATACCAGACTGTCAACTACTATGCTGTTCTTTAGGGAAATTCCCTTCTTGTTAAAAAGGGTAAGCCTTATTCTGGACTCTAATTCACTGGTAACCTGTTTTTCTAAGACAAAGTCATCTAACAAAAAGTCGAGACCGTCAAGCAAGTTAAGCTGGCTTCTTTTAAGGATTAGTATAGTAGGAATTTTGGCCTTGTTTATGGCAGTGGTATAATTTTTTAGAAAAGGAGGACCAGAGTCTTTGCCAGTTATATCAACCAGAAGCAGCTGATATTTTTTCAAATTATCTAACTCATTTTCTTTAGCAACATTTACTACTAGGGATCCTTTTATTAATTTCTGGATATTTTCAATATTATTTTTATTTTTTGAGTGTAATAATATTTCCATGTCTAAAACTTTAAAAGTAAAAATAACATAATTAGCTAAAAATTTAACCAGATAGAGTGTCTTAAGGCAATTTAAATTTATTAGTTATGGGATATCTCCTGTCTTTTCCAAATGCCCTGGAAGTAATTTTTATACCTGGGGCACCTTGCCTTCTCTTATATTCATTAAAATCAACCATATTAATTACTGATTTTACCAGTTCTTTTTCAAAACCCATATTTATTATCTCAGAAAAATTCTTTTCTTCTTCTATATAAGCCTTAAGGATAGAGTCCAGAAGCCCGTATTTTGGTAGACTGTCTTCATCCTTCTGCTCAGGTTTTAATTCTGCTGAAGGGGCTTTGGATATTATATTCTCAGGAATTAATCCATTGTATCTTTTGTTAATATATTTACAGATGCTGTAAACCATTGTTTTATAAACGTCCTTAATGGGAGAAAATCCCCCTACCATATCTCCATATAGAGTGCAGTACCCGACGCTAATCTCGCTTTTGTTTCCAGTGGCGAGCACTAGCCAGTTATATTCATTTGCTATGGCCATCAGGATATTTCCCCTAACCCTGGCTTGGATATTTTCCTTTGTTATATTTATTTCCCCTGTTTTTAGCTGTCCCTTTAGGCTTTCAAGGTAGCTTTTGTAGATTCCAGTTATAGGAATGGTTACTTTATTTATTCCCAGGTTTTTAATTAATTTTTCAGAATCCTTTATACTGGATTCAGAAGAAAACAAAGAAGGCATCATAGCTGCAGTAACATTTTCCTTACCCAGGGAAAACGCGGCAACTGTAGCGACCAGTGCCGAGTCTATGCCTCCGCTTAAGCCCAGTACTACTTTCTTGAATATATTCTTTAGAACATAATCCCTGGTGCCCAGCATTAATGCTTTAAACACTTCTTGTTCTTTAATATATGTGTGATTGCTCTCTTTTTTAATGGCCAGCTTTTTTTTATCCTTTATGCTATGTTTAATATTCACTATGAACACAGGAGTATCTTTTTCAGACATTTTAGACCGCTGATTTTTGTATTTTGGATCCTGGAGCCTGGAAGTTGCAACATTGGAAGTATCAAGGTCAAACACCACTGCATCTTGATCAAAAGATTTGGCTTTTGCTAGGATTTGGCCTTTTTCATCCATTATTAAGCTACTGCCGTCAAACACAAGCTCATCCTGGCCCCCAACCATGTTTACATACATTATATTAACCCTATTATCCACTGCCCTGGTAAAAAGTATTTTTTCCCTTTCAAAGCTTTTGCCTATATGGTATGGAGAAGCAGAAATATTAATGATTAATTTTGCTCCACCCAATATAGCCTGAGCTTTGGTGGGACCAGAAGAATAATAAATATCTTCACAAATGTTTACCCCTACCAGGATATCCCCAAGTGCATAAACCAAATTTTTGCTGCCTTTCTGAAAATACCTCTCCTCGTCAAAAACTGAATAATTTGGAAGGAATTGTTTGTTATAGGTAGAAACTATTTGTCCATTGTGCATTACTGCCGCTGAATTATATAAGTACTGGTCCCTGTTGGCAAAGCCCAATATTACTACAATATTTTCAGAGAGCTCTTTCACCTTTTCTAAATATTTTAAGTTATCCTCAATGAAAGCCGGCTTTAAAAGCAAATCTTCAGGGGGATAACCGGTCAGTGACAGCTCCGGAAAAGCAATAATGTCTGCCTGTTTGCTTTTGGCGTCATCTATAAAGTTTTTAATTATTTTGTAATTGCCTTCAAAGTCCCCAACAGTAGGATTTATTTGGGCTGCATATAGCCTTAAAGATGTAATCCTTACCCCCTTTTTTGTAGCTTTTTCTTGGCCTCTTTTGAAATCCTATCTGGAGTCCAAGGGGGGTCCCATACCAGCTTAACATTAACATTGCCCACGCCTTCAAGTTCTTCTACTTTCTTTTTGGCTTGTTGGGTAATCATGGCATGCATCGGGCATCCCCGGACTGTCATGGTCATATCAACATCTACATTGTTTTTCTCATCCACTGAAACATTATATATCAACCCCAAGTCAACAATGTTTATGGGAATTTCAGGATCATAGACTTCGGATAGGGCTTCATATACCTCTTCACCGGTTATTTTTTTATTGTCCATATTCCCTCCATGCTTTTATTGTTGATTATATTCTAATAGAATTTTAATTTAAATTAAAATGGTTAATTAATGGAATCAGTAAACGGTATTGTCTGCCTTGATGCTTTCCACAATTGCTGGAAACACTTCCAGAAAGTAATCAATTTCCTCTATGGTGTTTTCAAACCCCAGTGTTACCCTGATTGACCCATATGCCTCTTCGCAGCTTAATCCCATGGCAAGCAGGGCTTCTGGGGGCTGCCCGGAGGAAGAAGAACATGCCGAGCCTCCTGAAACTGCAATACCTGCTTTATCCAGTTCTGAAACCATGGCCTGGCCAGTAACACCTTTAATGGTAAAGTTACAGTTACCAGGAAGCCTTTTTACTGGATGGCCACATAATTTTATGCCGTTTATTCTCTTAAGCATCCCTTCTATCAAGTACTCCCTTAGAAAGGTCAATCTCACCACTTTCTCAACTAATTTTTTTTGGGCTATTTCAGTTGCTTTAGCTAGGCCTGCTAATCCAGGTATGTTTTCAGTTCCTGGTCTTATGCCTTGCTCCTGGCCACCCCCGAACATAAAAGGGGAAATTTTTACCCCTTTCCTGATATATAGTGCTCCTATACCTTTTGGCCCGTATATTTTATGGCCTGAAACAGAAAGCAGATCAACACCCAGCTCATCTACTTTGGAGCGGACATTGCAAAAACTCTGCACCGCATCAGTATGGAATATTATTCTTTCAGATTTTAAGAAGCTAGCAATTTTTGCAATAGGCTGGATAGTTCCAAAAACATTATTAGCATGCATTATGCTAACCAAGACAGTTTCGGCAGTGATTGCTTTTTTTACCTTTACGGGATCCACCATCCCATACCTGTCTACTGGGATATAAGTGATCTTAAAACCCTTTCCCTCAAGCCACTTTATGGGCATTTGCACCGAAGGGTGTTCTATATCTGAGGTTATTATATGGTTTCCCTTCTTTCTGCATGCTTCAGTTGTCCCGAAAATAGCAATATTATTGCTTTCAGTCCCCCCGCCAGTAAAAATTATTTCACCTGGTTTTGCTCCCAGGGCACTGGCAACCACAGACCTGGATTCTTCCAGAACCAGTTTTGCTTTTCTTCCAGGAGCATGCGGTTCAGAAGCATTACCATAAATTTTTGTAAAATATTTATTTACATGTTCGGAAACTTCATCCAGCACGGGAGTGGTAGCGCTGTGGTCAAAATATATATAATGTGGATGCTTAGCCATTTTCTACCCTATTTCCTAAACAGGATTAAAAACTACCATTCTTTTAATTTGCTGTCAATAAACAGCTTAAAAATATGTGTTTAAAATGTATAGGAGTTTCGATTATAATAGAAGTCATGAATAAATTTGCTAGAACATTATCATATATATTTGACGGTTCCTATATATCAATTCCTGTGTTTATTATTATTTGCCTGAGGATAGTGGATAATGTGTTTCTAGCCCTAGGCTGGGCAATACTCTGTCTGATTTTTGCCACCATTATACCCTTTCTTTACATATTCATATTATTTCGCAAAAAACTGGTATACGATATCCATTTGCCCAAGAAAGAAAACAGGATAAAGCCGCTAATTGTAGCAATAATTAGCTATGTAATGGGGTTTTTTGTACTTTACGTTTTGGGGGCCCCAGTTTTTTTAAAGGCAATATTTGCCTTAAGCCTCATTAATGCAGTAATTCTTACCACCATTACCTACTTCTGGAAGATAAGCTTTCATACCAGCTGGATAACTATAACTTCTATATCCTTTTATATTTTATTCGGGCGGTGGATGCTCCTGCTGCTACTGCTTATACTCTTAATTGGATGGGCTAGGGTGAAAATAAAGAGACATACCATAATGCAGGTTGTAATGGGGGCAGCCATTTCTGCTATTGTGGCCCTATTTATATTCAACAGGTATAATTTTTTGAATCTCATGTAACCAGGCTGGCTGCAACCTGATGTATTTTATAAGAGATAAAAAGCTCAAATACCATAAACCCTATTGCGGCCACTGAAGGAAGCACCAGGTACTTGGAAGCAAGCTTGTTTGCCTTTTGAGCAAAAGGGGGAACCAGGAGAATCATGGTTAGGTTTATAAAATAAAAGGTAAAAACCACAGAAAAAGCACTGAGATAGTAGTACAGGTAACCCAATATAGAAAACCTGGTAAGCGTTAGCCCCATAAAAGCAGAAATTATTACTATATATACAATAAATTTTAACAAACTGGCAAAAATTTTTTTCTCGCTTGCTTGCCTGTAATACTGGAATACAAATACGGGATAAATTATAATCATAATCCCTGAACCGCATAAAAAGCCGGTTACAAACCTAATATTATTATTGGTGGGAATTAAATTAAGATAAGAGAGCAAGCCGTCAATAATAGTAGAAATTATAAATATAACCAGGGCTATCTTAACCCATAGGGGAGGGAGGTTGCTCTCCTTCCTCCGATACATGGAGAATAGTATTGCTGCCGTAATTAAGAATCCTAAATAAATACCGCTGCATCTTGCACATATGGGCAAATTAATTTTTCCAAAGGTAAGGCACCGGCTGGTAATTTGATGGCATACGGCAAATCCTACTTTTTCAATTAAAAAATTTATCATGCTAATATTTTAATATGTTATCTTCCAATTTATTGAATCCCTTATCCACCATCATGATAAGGATGCGGTGGAGATTGGGGTTTGAAGATGCCACTGTTGACAACTGGTATTCTTTTCCTATTCCCATCAGAGGGTGCTCATCTAAGTCCTTACCGTAAGCGTCAGTAATAATGCCCCCAGACTCTTTGAGTATAAGGTAGCCGGCAGCAATGTCATAGGGGTAATTGTTGATTATGCTACCCTGGCCTACTTTTAGATAATTTTTTTCAATTATGGGATAATCAGTTACCATCCTGTGCCCTATATCTATATAGCAGTCCAGCTGGCCGGTAACAATTCTGGTTATGGAAAAAGAAGCGCTGCCCATATAAAAAAGGGTGCCATTGAAATTCGACACGTCAATTAATTCTTCCAGCACGCTAATAAGGGGGACAATGGGCCTGCCCCTGAGGCCAATGGACCAGAATAGCGAATCTATCTCCGTGCGGTTGGACAGGCGGGGATTGGCCTTTTTGCCATTTGCAATTATTTTTACGCCTCTATTCTTGGCAGCAAAAAAAATTTTTCCCGACTTCAATTCCTGGATACAAGCCATTTTAAGGTCTTTTATCCTGGGCTGTTTGCAGAATTTAGATAGAGCAATTGAAATACAGCTCGATTCAAAGCCGCAAGCAGCAGCCCTGGTTCCGTCAATGGGGTCGATTATTAGCAGGTTATCAGGATCGCCGAATTTTATCAGCCCCCTGTCTTCTGAATAATAGGCAATATCTTCTAGGCTGTTTTCAAGGTAAGTTTTTAGAAAATTTTCTGATATATCATCCAGCAAGAATGTAGAGTCGCCACCTATTGACTTTCCCGAAATCTTTTTTGATTTTGATTTTCCAAAATAGGGAAGCACTGCCTCTCTTATATTATTAGAAAGATCTATAATAAATTTTTCATCCATCCCAAGCCTTTTTTAATTTATTTGAAATTTTACTATAACTTTCAATAAAATTATAGGTTTATTAATTTTATATTGATAGAATAGTGGTAACTTTTATCAGCATAGAAGGGAAACAGATATGGTATTTGACTTTCACACCCATACTACATTTTCGGATGGAATAAATAGCCCCATTGAATTAATTAGGTGTGCGACCACCTCCGGCTATGGGGGAATAGGAATTACTGACCATGCAAGTTATGCAACTCTAGATTTTATTATTGAAAATGTAAAAAAAGATTGTGAGCTTGCCAATAAATACTGGAATATAAAAGCTATTGCTGGAGTAGAGTTAACCAATGTTCCTGCAAAAAGCATAAAAGAGATGGCCAAATATGCTAAAGACAGGGGAACAAGGCTGGTAGTGGTGCATGGAGAAAGTATAGCAGAAGATGTAGAAGAGAACACTAATTGGGAGGCAGTAAATTGTCCCTATGTAGATATTTTAGCTCACCCGGGAATTCTAACAGAAAGGGAAGTCAGGGCTGCAGCCAAAAACGACATTTATATAGAAATAACAGCCAGAAACGGCCATAACCTGGGAAATGGGAGAGTGGTTAAAACAGGAAGGGAAGCAGGAGTAAAATTTTTAATAAACAGCGATGCCCATTCACATAATAACTTACTGACCGAAGAGCTGCAGGAGAAAATAGGGCTGGGGGCAGGATTAAATAAGAAAGAAATTGAAGAAATATTTAAAAAAAATTTTAGCCAATTTATGCAAAAATTAGGATATAGCTAAATTTTTATCACTAGCCAATGGAGGGAAAAATGAATGAAAAAGAAAAAGAAGTGGAAGAAGTAAAATCAGAAGTAGTGGGAAAAGAAGACAAGATAGGGGTTTTAGCCATTGTTTCTCTGGTTTTAGGCATTGTAAGCATTCTATGCTGCTGGATTCCTTTTTTTAATTTTGTTTTGGGGGCAGCGGCCCTGGTTCTAGGCATAATTGAGCTTAGGAATATCAGTAAGGGCATATCAAGCGAAAAAGGCAAAGTAATGGCAATAATCGGGCTAATTTTAGGAGGAATTATCCTGCTTTGGGGGATAATTAGCATATTTACTATTGGCATTAGCTCTATATTACGATTGCCCCAGATGTATAAAAATTGGTATTAATAAAAGTATTAGATTTTTTAGGGGGGAGTCTCTGCCACCAACAGCCGGCCAGGGTTTTTTATTCAAGCGGCATATATATGCCGGTATGTTCAAGATGTACGGGAATCTATATAGGTTTTATGTTTTCGGTTTTATGCCTCCTGGCAATTGACAGGAAGGACAAAGCCAAACTTCCCCCAAAAAAGCTTCTGTATGTATCAATGGCAGCATTTTTAGTGATGGGCCTGGAGGTTGCAATTTCGAGCTTAGGCATCTATGGTTCCTGTAATATTATAAGGTTTATAACCGGCTTTATGGCGGGCTGGTTTTTACCCTTAATCATAGTCCCTGTAGCCAATATTGTTATTTTAAAAAATAATTTAGATATATATTACCTCGAAAGCAGGAAAAAATTTACCATATGGATAGCAGCGGCATTCTTTGCCGCTCTTCTTTTTATTTTAACCTATAGACATATAATTGTTCTGTGGTCATTTCTTTCCATAATTGGATTGGTAGCATTTAGCAGTTATATTGTTTTAATTTTATTTTTTTCCATATTTAAAAAATTTACAAATTCTATAGACAGAACCAAAAAATACCTGGCTGCCCTAACTGCAGGGGCAGTATTTTCTGTTGTTATGCTCTTGCTTCTTTCTTTTTTAAGGAGAACCTTATTTTAACCCCGCTCTTTTGCTTTAGTATCCTGAACAGGATAATGGCTAAGAAAAAGCTGATTACCGCTCCTGCCAGGGTTAAATAAATAATATTTCCCTTTCCCAGATACTCGGCCACAAAACCCAACACTGGCCTAAAAAGGAGGCCACCGGATATGGCAATGGCAATATTGAAGCCAATTACCGTACCCTTCATTTTAGAACCTTGGTATGCGCTTATGGAAATGCTTAAGGTAAATATTACCGAAAAGAACAAGGCATGCAAAAGTATGAAAATTATTTTTAGAAAAATATTTGATGCAAAGCTTGTAGCTGCCAGAAACAAAGTTCCTGCTAGGCTGCCTGCAATGAGCAAGGTTATTTCATTTGTTCTGGGAAGGAGCTTTTTGCTCAGGTAAAGACCGGCAGAAGAGAAAAGCCAGAACCCGGAGAGGACAATTGATCCTAAAGAAACTCTGACGTTGAAGGAAGTAAAGTAAGTTGTAAGCCAGGTAGACAGCCCAATCATAGCTCCCATGCTGAAAAAAAGAAGGAGGCTTACAGCTGCAACCACGGGATCTTTTACTGCTTTCAGCACAGGCTTAAAATCGATGGTTCTACCTTTAGGCAGTTTCTCGGTTCCTGTCTTCTTACGGTGGAAATAGAACAGGATTAAAATAATAATGAAAGCCAGCGCCAGGATAAAGAAAACATTGTTAGGCCTCATGCCAGAAAACAGGGCCAGGCTTATAAAGAGAGGCCCGGTTACGGCTCCCAGGTACCAGAATATGTCCAGCTCTAAAAATATGGGGCTATGGCTTTGTTTATAAGATTGGGCAACAAATGTATGTATGGAAGAGTCAATAGTGCCAAATCCTGCCCTGAGAAAAATTAATACTATAACTAACAAAACAAAATTAAGGTGGATGGCAAAAACCAGACTCCCTATAAAAAGCATTGCCAAGCCTACAATTATTATATTTCTTATCCGGAATTTATCGCAAAGAATGCCTGAAATAAAAGCGGCGGCCAGTGAAAAGATAGAGCCTATCAGTAAGGCAATTCCTATCTTATCATATCCTGCTTGGAGCTGTTCTGAAATATAGGGAATTAAAGGGTCAATTATTATTGAAGAAAGACCAAACAGTAAAAAGATAATGTTAAAAATCCTTTTAGTATTCATCCAGGCTTCCTGACCTAAACCCCTCCAGATCCAAGGTGACATATTTAAACCCGGCTTTTTTCAAGCCCTGGATAATTTTAGCCCTGGTTTCTTCCTGCATAGCTTTACGTATCTGCTGTTTTTCTACTTCAATTCTTGCAAGGGGGGGATGGTACCTTACCCTAACCTGTCTGAAACCCAGATTAAAGAGTAATTCTTCTGCATCTTCAACCATAGCTAGCTTTTTCTTATCTATGCTTACGCCATAAGGGATCCTGGAAGCAAGGCAAGCAGAACTTGGACTGATAAAATTCTCAAGGCCAAGCTGTTTAAGCCAACTAGTTATATCTTTTCTGCCTATTTTTGCTTCGGCAAAAGGGCTTTTTATTTCCAGTTCACTTAACGCTTTTAGTCCGGGTCTGTGCTTTCCCAGGTCATTAAAATTTGTGCCATCTAATAAATGGGAGAAGCCATCCCTTTGTTTTAACTTTATTAAAGCTTTAAAAATAAATTTTTTACACAGATAACACCTGTCTTTGGGATTTTTTCTAAATTCCCTTTGACAAAGGGGGTCAATATCTAATATTAATTGACTTATCCCACTTTTTTTTGCAATTTTTTTTGATTTTATTAGTTCCCTTTTAGTGAAAAGAGGAGAGTTTATAGTAACAGCTAAACATTTTTTGCAGTATTTTTTGGCAAGGAAAGATAGCAAGCTGCTGTCTGTCCCACCTGAAAAAGCTATTATGGCAGAATCCAGGCTGCATAGATATTTTATTAACTTGTCTTTTTTGTTGGCCATTTTTCTAAATATACCAGCTTAGCAGTTTCATTTAAACAAAATTTTATTTAATATATAATAGTTCAATATAGGTGGGAAGAAATATGGGAAAATTTCTATATATAGACTGTTTTTCGGGCATTAGCGGAGATATGATGGTAGCTGCTCTTGTGGACTTGGGAATAGATATAGAGATATTAAGGGCAGAGCTGGGGAAGCTTGATATTGGTGGATACCAGGTTGAAGCCAAAGAAGTGAAAAGGAATAATGTTGCTACCCGTAAATTCAATGTTGAAATTGATGAAGGGCAACCCCTTCGAAGCTACGGGAGCATCAGAAAATTGATCGGGGCAAGCAGGCTAAAGAAGGAGGTAAAGAAAGAAGCTGTAGAAATTTTTGAAATAATTGCCCGGGCGGAATCTAAAGTTCATGGCATAGGGATAGACAAGGTACATTTCCATGAAATTGGAGCAGTAGATTCAATAATTGATATAGTGGCTACTGTTATATGCATAGATAGGCTTAAAATCAGGAAAATATATTCAAAGAATGTACCTACAGGAAAAGGATTTACTAAAAGCATGCACGGAACAATACCAGTCCCGGCACCTGCAACCCTGGAAATATTAAAAGAGATTCCTGTTTACGGGGGAGATTTTGATTTTGAAGTAACTACCCCTACAGGTGCTGCTATTGTAAAGAAATATGCAATTAAATTTTGTGATTTACCGGAAATGAGCATAGAAAAAATTGGCATGGGTACTGGTGACAATATTGGGAAGAGTGATCCTAACATCCTAAGGTTAGTCTATGGAAGCCTGGTAGCTTGCGGAAGAGAAAGCCTAAGACTGCTTTCCACCAACATTGATGACTGCAGTCCTGAAATCATGGGTTATGTCCTGGGTAAATTATTTAGGCTGGGGGTAAATGATGCCTGGATTGAAAACATTATAATGAAGAAGAACCGCCCTGGCTTTAAATTATGCATTATTTGTCCTGAAAGGATTGAAGAACAGGTGGCAGATCTTGTATTTAGAGAAACAACCACTTTTGGGATGAGAACCCAGAAGTTTGAAAGGTATTGTTTGAAACGGGAGATACAAAAAGTCAAACTGCCATATGGACAAGTGGAAATAAAAGTCGGGTATTTTAAAGGCGAGGCAGTAACAGTCGAGCCTGAACATGATTCATGCAAAAAATTGGCGGAAAAAACGGGGAAGCCTTTAAAGCAAGTATATCAGGATGCTAAATTTCTTTTTTCAAGCAAGTAATATTTGAGTATCTCCTGAATTATAGCCACAGTAGGCACTGACAGAAGAAGCCCCCACATTCCAAATAATGCACCACCTGCAATAAGGGAGAATATAATTATGGCAGGATGTACTTTTACCTGGTATTTCATAATGGTTGGGGTTATAAAATAATTGTCTATCTGTTGGACAGCTATAAAAAGAAGAATTACCAGCAGAGCCTTAAGGGGAGATATAGACAGGGCAGTAAGGGCAGCGGGAATTGCGCCAAATATAGGTCCCAGGAATGGTACCAGGTTTAATATGCCGGCAATGCCTCCCAACAGAAAAGCAAAATCGACCCTGAGAACCAGGAGGACAATTGTGCATAAAATACCCACAATCACAGAAATCAATAACTGGCCCCTTATATACCTCCCGGCAACCATATTGATCCTGTCAAGGATTACTGCTATTTGCGGCCTGAACTTTGCTGGAAATACCTTTATAAACAAGCTCCTGAGCCTGCTGGTGTCTTTTAGGACAAAGAAGCCTATAATCGGCCCTATGATAAAGTTAAGGACTATATTTATTATGTTTCGGGTAAAAATAGTTGCCTGCTGGAAAATATTGATTTCTTCAACATTTATCCTGTTTAAAAAATATTGGGTTATTGCTCCAGTGTTACCGGGTACAAAATCTTTTCCCAGGAAATTTTCAACATTTTTAATTAATGCACTAGCAGTTAAAAATTCATTTATCATATTATCTAAATTTTCTATATACTGGGGGAAATTGCCAAGAAAAGTCTTTAACTGATCTCCGATTAGAGGAATAAAGAAGAAAAAGAAATTAAATATGATGGCTAGAAATATTATATAGGTTATGGTGACTGCAAATATTTTCCTCATCTTTCTCTGGAGAAGCAAAACCATAGGGGTAAGAAGGTAAGCTATGGCTGCAGCAATTATTACAGGAATAATTGCAATTTTTAACAGGTATATTAAATAAAAGAAGAGAGATACTATTAACAACAGCCCGATAATTGACCAGCATAAAATCCCTATTCTTTTTATTTTCTCAATAGTTTTTGGAGGATTTTTTTCTCTCATTTCTTAAATTATATAAATATTTATATTTTAAAACAACGACAAATACTGTAAATAATAATTTATAGAATTGATGTAGTTTTATGATTGTGATAAAGTTTTAAATCAACAAATTTAATTTTTTGGAGATTTAATGCTTGAGGAATCTATTGGCTCTTATATATATAATTTGACTAGATTTGGGATATTCTTGGGCATTATCCTTTTACTTTTCCTCATTCTATACTTGATTTCAAATAAAGGAACGCCTAGCCATGCAAGCAAGCCATTTCTCAGAAAAGATCCCTTTGTATTTAAAAATATTTTTGTTTTAGGAATCTTGTTCATATTTTCCATCCTGTTCATATTTTTAATTTCAACAGTAGTATATATTATAGAACAATTTAGCCTGGGCCCTCCCATGTATCTATTGCTTGGCATAATGTTTTTTATAATAATTTCAAGTATATATATAGTAAAATCTAAAATTATAAGTAATTTATGAGATGAAAAAGGTTGTTAAGAAAAACTTAAATATTTTAGTGGCAGGTTTTGGTTGCTGCAAACAGGAAATCTATGCATCAAGGGCCCCTTTATATGATGTAGAAAAGATGGGCGTAAATTTTGTATGCTTGCCTGAAATGGCTGATCTATTGATTGTCCAGGGGTTTATAAATGAAGATTATGCCGAAAGGGTGATAAGTTTCTATGAGTCAATGGCAAAGCCTAAACGGGTTGCGTTAATGGGAACTTGTGCCATAGAAGGAGCCATATTTGGGCAGGATAGGGCAACCGGAATTATAAGGAAGGAAATCCCTGTAGATATTTATGTACCGGGGTGCCCGCCCAGGCCGGAAGCTTTTATTTATTCTATATTAAGGTTGTTAGATAAATATGAATATTGAAAACTTTTTTGAACAGTCTTACCAGTCCCCCACCTCAATGTACGTAGAAAGGCTGGAAAAAAGCTTAGAATTTAGCCTGGAGGGGGCTATAGATAACATATATAAACTTGGCAGGCAAATATTCTGTGAAGTTTCCCTAAAGAATCTATCCAGGCTATTAAAGGAATTAAAAGAAAATCCTGATTTTAAGGTAAATGGGTTCAGCAGTTTTAATCTTATCCGGAAGAAATATGAGTGCTACACCTTGCTGGGCTTGTACTCTTTTGAAAATAATTTTTCAATATTGGTAAAGATAAAATTAAAAGAACCCGTGGATTCCGGGAAAGTAATTAAATTGGCTGAAAAGCATTTTAAGCCATTATCCTTTTATGTGGAGAGGGTAAGGGGTCAAAAATCATTTGATTTAAATTTGTACTCCCAACCACTGGAGGGCATGGACTGTTTTGATATTTATGCGCAGCTGGAGGAAAATATTATAAACAGCCCCATGATAGATATAAGCATTAGTAGGATGTCTGGCAAAAATATATTGGGTAATAGGAGTTTTCTTGATTTGATTTCCAGAGTGAGCATATTTGATTATAATGCTGGCATTTTCCCTGAATTAGCCTTATGTATGGCATTTGAAGGGCTTCTACAGATGAGGATATCCAGGAGGGCAAAATTTATTAGGATGATTCTTTCAGAGCTTTCCAGGATTTCGAGCCATTTAATAAATCTTTCGGGTATTAGCCAAATACTAGGCTATGATGTTGTTTATAATCTAATCCAAAGTGAAAATGAAAGGATTCTTAGACTTCTTGAATTTCTAACTGGCTCCCGGAAAAACCCCAACTTTATAAGGGTAGGGGGAATAAAAAAGGACTTAAAAAGGGAAAAAATTGAAAGTATTAGAAAAATCCTGCCGGATTTAGAAAAAAAGGTATATAGGATAGAAAACATGCTCCTGGGAAATATTATCGTATATAATAGGCTTAACGGTATAGGAATAATTAGTAAAAATGAAGCCATAGAATACGGCATTACAGGACCTAATCTTAGAGCTTCAGGGATAAGGAAAGATTTGAGAAAAGACCAGGACCTGCTGCTTTATAATAAAGTTTCTTTTATAATCCCGCTGGCAAGGTATGGGGATTGTTTTAACCGGTTTTCAATAAGGTTTAAAGAAATTTATCAATCCATAAATATACTGAAACAAATAACTAAAAATTTGCCGGAAGGAATAATTAGAAAGATCAGTAATTTAAATAACCTGGATTTTCCCTTTAAAGCTGCTACCGCAAGGGTTGAATGCCCCCATGGCCAGTTTGAGGTATATCTGGAAACAGAGCATAAAAAAGTTGGCTGTCTGGCAATTATGGGCCCTTCTATAAATAGCTTAATATTGGCGGAGAAAATTTTAAATGGAGTTAAATTGGAAGATATAAATATAATTTTATCCAGCCTGGATTTTAGCTGCGGAGAAATTATAATCGGTGGATGGGGTTAGCATGGGTTTAATTTTACAAAAATGTGGATACATTTTTGCGGCACTGGTAATAAATTTATATATATGTTCATATCTGGGAACAAAACTGGGGGCTAGAATTGAGCAAAAAAAGGGTATTATTAATACCAGGTTTGGGGGATTAGGCTATCCGGCAATTAAATTCGGCAAGTATATCACCAAACAAAGCATGGTAAATATTTACCATTTACTGTTGTTTGTTTTTAGCTTATTAGTCTGGGCTATCCTGCCAATTACTCAAAATTTGTTTTTAATAGATATTAACTCGAACTTTTTTATATCTATTTTATTTTATATAATAATATTAATGCTACTGGTATTTAGCTCCCAGCCAGGGTATGGGTTCCTGTTTACCAATTCTTTTAAGCAGTCGGTTGTGCTAGTTTCTTTTTTTATCCCTGTTTTAATAAATTTTTTATCTGTAATTATATTAGCCAGGGCAATAAATTTAAAAGAACTGGTAAACTTGCAGTATGAGTACTGGAATATAGTTTTCCAGCCTTTAGGCTTTGTTCTAGTGTTTATATCCATAATTGTGCAGGTAAAGATTTTGGGAATATTCAGGGACAACAATTTCAGTGTGGGCAGCCTTACAAGTATTTGCCAGGGTTTGCCGGGACTAATTAATAGGATTGCAAAGTATGTTTTACTATTTTACCTTATTATTATGCTGAACATATTCTATCTTGGAGGCTGGCTTAGCTTGCACTTTGTAAGTGGGTGGATAATGTTAGGAATAAAGTTTTATCTTATTTTTATTGCCATTTTAATTTTTGAAAAATCCATACCTGAGCTTGACAATTATAAGTATCTGGTGGATATTAATTGGAAATTTATAGCACCAGTGTCTGTGTTTAATTTCGTTTTTACTTTAATATTTTTAGTATATAGGAATATATTTAATTTGGTATGATAAGAATTTTTAAAAATTTTTTCTATAACTTTGGGAATATTTTTAGGAAACCAGAAACAGTAAATTATCCCAAAGATAAAATAATTGTTCCCGAGGAAAGCAAGGGGATGGTCCATTTAAAGCTGGACCTTGACAATCTGGAGTGTATTTGTGATGCCTGCGGAAGATGTCAGCTGGTCTGTCCCAAAAACTGTCTAGAGGTTAAGAAAGGTATTGACGGAGAGGGAAGGGAAGTATTGCAACATATTTTAATCGATATAGGAAAATGCATTTTTTGTGGAAATTGTGTTGAATATTGTAAATTGGAAGCCATTGAAATGTCTTACCGGTACCAGTTGGCCGAATACGGGAGGGAAAGCTTAAAATTTGAAAAAGATGATCTGATAAAACAAGCTGATTACAAAATCAGGGATTTTTGGTCTAAATAATTATGGAGAATATTAAATACCTACAGTATGTTACCTTATTGTTAATAGTTTTCCTTTCTTTTTTTACGGTATTGGTAAGAAAGGGCAAAAATAGGCTTATCTCTCTATTAATTTTGCCCATTTTTATTATTGCCTTTTCCTTATTTCTTTACTCAGGAGTGTTTGCCATTATTCTGGGAATTTTATCCTTGTTTGTTTTTACTGCCTATTACGGGTATGAAAAACAGCTCCAATATTTCAGCCAGGAAAAAAGAAGAGCATATAGCGGAAAAGCAGTATCACTTGTAGTGGGGCTTTTATTCTGTATTGGCGCAGGATATGCTTTCTATGCTTATACCCTGGATTATTTTAATACCTACCATGCAGTAGGGGTTATAACCTTGATGAATTATAAGGCAGTGGCAAAGGAGCTTTACAGTAACTATATTATTATAACTGTTTTTATTATAACCTTTTTATTTGCAACTTTGGTTTGGTTTATATCAATTTTGTCAACTTCAGAAAAAGGGAGCAAATGAGGCTAGAATTCTTTATATATGGCAGTTTTATATTATTTTTGCTGTCATTCTTCGGGTTAATTTTTATAAAGGGATTTGCCAGAGTGGTAATCTCACTGCAGGTACTTATTTTTTCAGGGATAATAAATTTTTTAAGTTTCTCTTTTATTTTGTACCAGGGATCGTTTTGGGACAAGATATTTTTAATGCTGGGCCTGGTATGCTTATATTTATTTTTATTTTGCATTATTTTTTATGCCCATTTTAAGGCTAAAGATAATGAAATTTTAAAATATTTTAATAAATTAAATTTTTTTGAAACTGGCAGGAGCAGCTGGTGGGGGGAAGATAAGGCTTAATGGATTTTTCTAAATATATTATAGATAAAGCTAACCCTATATATATTATCCTAATTATTGGGATTGCTGCATTTGTTGCTTTATTTTGTGGTCTATCAAAAAGGAAAGGCTGTAAGGGTTTCATTATTGCAGTTTCTGCAAGTTGTTTAGTACTTGCAGGGATAGTAAACATATATTTGTTTTCAATAAAGGGGGCATATTCAACTTTCCTCCTTAATTTTACAGGAACCCAGGTTTCCGGTATTTCCTTATTTTTATTTATATCTTTGAATATTTTGGTGTTCTTGTCTGTGCAGAACTTTAGGAAAGAAAATTTTTTAAAAATCCTGCTGATTTTTTTATTTTGCATTTGTTCAGGCTTGCTTGTAATCCTTTCCAGGAATTTCCTGGTTATATTTTTAAGTTTTACAATTTTTGTTCTGGGTAGTTTTCAGTTGGTTTCAAGCATCAACAAACGAATAGAGGCAAGCTACTATTTGATAAAACTTTTTTTAAATTCCTTCTTAGCCCTGCTGTTATTTTTCTTGGGCTTTTCATTCATGTATGCTTTTACGGATTTTAAGAATATTACCCAGATAATAGAGTCTGTTGAACTAAACAGTCCTTTTGTAGGTATTTCCCTTATTTTTATAATATCTTCTGTATATGTGTACTTATTTCTATATCCTTTTCAGGGAAATTACTTAAAATTTTTGCGCAGGAGCGAACGTTCTTCACCCGCTGTTATATGGCTCTTTTATTTCCCCCTTGGCTTTGTAGTTTTTCTAAAGTTTAAGAGCCTGGTATATTATTTTATAGAAAAAAATGATACCAATATTTTATTGGCCATATTGATATTGGGTTCTTTAAGTGTTTTGGGTCCTTTAGTGGGGGCAATTTCTACCAAAAGTATCAGGAGAATTTTTGCATTTCTATTCTTGTCTTTTATGTCTTTGTCAATCTTTTGCTTTGCCTTGCTGCAGGCAGGACTTTTGGGTAAAGAAAGGCTTGAATGGATATTGTTTTTAAATATTGTAAACTTGGCTCTTAGCCTCATACCTGTTTGGATTGTTTTTCTAAGGTTTGATGATTCTATAGATAGCCTCAATGGATTTATGGTAGCCAATCCCTATATGGCTGTAAGCATATCCATAGCATTACTAAGCTTGGCTGGCATGGCAGGAACGCCCGGATTTCTAATCAGGTATTATTTTTTCGAACAGTATTACAGGTATTTTAAGCAGGGAAACCTTGGGGGTATGGGGATTATAAAGATGGCAATTTTTGTTCTATTGGCTATTTCATTTTTATTTATCCTGGCAAATATATTAAGATTAATTATAAGTATTTGTAAAAAAGGTAGTTCAGAAAAGCAAAAACTGGGCTTTCCCAAATTTTATTATATATACATTACTTTTTTTATAATTCTATTACTGGGGACTGGAATCCTGGGATTGCTGGAAGTGCTGGGGGTAAGGATTTTAGATGGCTTTAGCATAACTGGCTTTAATTTCATGTTATAGGCTGTGTTGAGAAGTGGAAACCGGAAAAAGATTTAACATCAAACATTTTTTAATAATTATCCTCGTACTTGTCATTGCACTGGGCATTACAATTAGTATAAAAGAATTTTCCCTTACCAGGGAGTATGAACCCCCTACTGCGGTAGTGGAAATTCTTCCCAGGTACAGGGTTATAGATTTTAAGGGAAGGGTGGCCGATTCTGATTTTGACGGGGATGGGATAATAGACCAGGAAGACATACTTCTGGGAGCCAAGAAACAGTTAAAAATAAAAGCGAAAAATATGAAGCTGGCAGAAGGAGAACCCAATTATTATAAGGATGGAGATCCCCCTGAAAATCTGGCTTTATGTACCGATATCATAGCAAGGGCATTTTGGGAAGCCGGCTATGATTTAAGGGAGCTGGTAAGCAGGGACATTAGCAATAATTTTAACCAGTATCCTTTAAAAGAGATATGGAACCAGAATGTAAGTGACCCCAATATTGATTACCGGAGGATACAAAACCTTGAAATATACTTTGACCGCAATGCAGAAAAAATAACTTCTGTTTTCAATCCGGCAGATAGAAAAAACTTAGAAGAATGGCTGCCCGGCGATGTAGTTTTTTTTGACATGGATGGGAATGGTTATACAGATAATGTGGGTATTATCTCTGACTCCACTACCAGGGAAGGAATTCCCAAGGTTATATATAATTATATAGAGCCTGGGTACACTTGCGAAAAAGACATCCTGGGGGAAAAAACGATAACAGGCCACTATAGATACCCTAAGAGTTAAACAGCTTTGAGAAAAATAGCTTAATTCTGGATATTAAGCTCCTGGAGTATTTTTTCGAAAATCTTTGGGCGGTTTCACTTATGCTGAAATGTTTTTTGTATTTCTTTTCCAGCCTTTCCTTCTGTTCATATATCCAAACATATAGGTCAGATTTTGTCCTGTTGGGAAAATACCTTAATATTTCGCTGTTTTCAATTATGTTTCTAGCTGGAATATAAATATGGTCATACCAGAGCTCTGCTGCTTTAGGGAAGCTTATTTTTGTGCCTTTCCTTTTATAGAGATAGTACATATACTCATTTATCTGGTTTAGTAGTCGATCATACTTGCCGGGAATGGTCAACCTTATTTTTATCTTTGGCCTGGTCTTCCTTAAGTTGGTGATGTCTAGGAAATTTTCCCTTTCAGCAAGAAGGAAAATATCCTTGGGATCCATTTCCCTGTCCAGAGGCAATTTAGTTATAAATTCAGTAATTTCCGCATCTATGTATTTTACTCCCATTTTCCTGGCAACACTTACCCTGTGGTTTCCGTCAACTACAAAATATATGCTGCCTACCTTATATAATTGGACCAGGGGTAAATTTATATTTTTTTCATAAGCTTTATATATTTTGGACCATCTCTGGCCAAGATATTCTTTTTTGGGGAGGAAATGGCTGTCAAAATCTTTATACCTGTCTACGCTTCCTATAATTTTATCTGTGGGGACTGCTTTTATCCCGAGGTACCTCTGGTTTTTTAGACTTAACGATTTGCTGACTTTATCAAAGGACAGGAGGGTATTTTCCCGTCTGGAAAAAAAAGATTTCAAATCATTAAGCAGGGAAAGGAATCTTGCATTATCGAAAGCGTCCCTTGAATTTGTGTCTATTCCTGTAACCATTTCAAATCTCTATAATCTGATAACCGTATGCATTTATAACCTTGGTGCTGTTGACAATTGTCTCCTGGTTACTGCCAATCCCGTATAGATGCACGTGGCCATGTATTAAATATTTTGGCTTGTACCTTTTAATGAAGCCTACAAAACACTTAAAGCCCCTGTGGCAGAGGTCTTTTCCGTCATTTATGCCTAAAGGAGGGGCATGGGTTACTAAAATGTCTATATATCTTTTCTTAAAAAGCTTGTTAATATACATGGCAGGTTTAAGCTTATTTACTTTAAGACACATTTCAAAATCGTTGTATTGATGCTTACCTCTGCTATAACGCATGGATCCTTCTAGGCCGCCTATAAGTAACCCCTTGTAGTTAATAATTTTATTATCCAGATTGATGCAGCCCTGGGGAATATTTTTTTCAATGCCATTCTGTTTGCATATTTTTTCCTTATGGTGGTTTCCAAAAACGTAGAAAAGGGGCTTGTTTAGCATGGTTACTATAAATTCAAGGTAGCAGGAGGGAAGATCCCCGCAGGATATAATAAAGCTTATATCCCCCATCTTTTTCTTTATGACCGGACTGTACAGGAAATCTGTTACCTTGTCACTAATGGCTAAAATTTTCATTTTATATAGAAATAGTAGTTTTTATATGCTTTTTTTGCAATAAAATTTGGCTTAAAATAAACATTCTGTAAAAATATACATAATTATATTAAAATAATTGCTAATAATTTTATGGTTTAAAAAATGAAGGCAAAAATAATTCGGAAAATTATCATATTGTTTGTGATTTCTTTTATTTTAACCATGCCGCTGCAATTATTTATTTCTCACAGCATTGAGGCAATTACTTTAAAGGAATTAGGAAATAGTATTGCCAAGCTAAGTAATGAGGAGCAGCAGTTAATTGAAGAGATTGTTGCTTCCGAGACACAGGTAAAAATAAAGCAAGACCAGCTAGCATCTTTAAACAGCCAATTAAAAGATTATGAAGTCCAGCTGGAAGACCTGTACAGCAAAAGGGTTGAGTTAAAAGAAAGCATAAAAAGAAGGCAGAAACTGCTGACGGAGAGGATTGTCTATACTTATAAATATGGTAGGGACGATGTAGCCAAATTTGTATTATCTGCAAAGAACATTAATGAAATAGTTAATAACCTTTATCTTTTTAAAAACATTATGGAAAAGGATGCAGAGTTAATAGAGCAATACCGCTATGACAGGGAAGAATTTGAAAGAGTTTCAAGAAAGTCAGAAGAAAAGAAGAAAGAAATGGAACAATTAAAGGAAAAAATAATTGTTGAAGAGCAAAATCTCCAGAAAAGCATCCAGGAAAACAAAGCCCTCTTGGAAAGGGTAAAAAGCGAGAGGTCAGAAATAGAAAACCTGTTAAATGAGGTAAAGAAAAGGATAGCAAAAATTCAACCACCGGGGTTAACCCTGGTTGGGGAATGGAAAATGGTGGCTACCGCTTATTATTCAGGCGGGGGCGGATTAAACGGAAATGGCATAACTGCTGTCGGGCTAAGGGTTAAAAAAGGTGTAGTTGCGGTAGACCCAAAGGTTATACCTCTAGGAACAAGACTTTTTATTCCCGGTTACGGGGAAGCTTTAGCAGCAGATACAGGAGGATGGATAAAGGGAAACAGGATAGACCTAGCTTTTGACTCGCTTGAAGAATGCTATCGTTTTGGCAGAAGAAAGCTTAGGGTTTATCTGGTGGAAAATTAAACCATTTTTAAAAGTTTGGCCAGGGACTTGAAGTCCTGGATGTATTTATCCTCGGCTATAGCTTTTTTTACCATCACGTCATGGGGGCTGTAGAAAGACACCAGTTTAAAGGAGGGATTTTCAAAAACTCTCATATGAATCTTTGATATATCTTCATATTCTTTATCCAGGGAAAAGAAATGCTTAAGTATCAGGTTGGAAGTTTTTAACCCCAAAGATACTATTATGTGGGGAGTTGAAATAGAAATTTCTTTGGTAAAATAGGAAATGCAGTTTTCTATATGTTCCTTTTTAGGGGAAACATTTTTGCCTTTTTTTCTGGGAGAGCATTTTACCAGGTAAGTTAAGTAAGTATCCTTTTTTAAAGAAAGTCCAACCTCTTTTATAATCCTGCTTAAAAAATCGCCGGAGCCGTCTCCCTTAAAGGGAATTCCTGTTTTTTCAGCACCGCTTATTCTGGGATAATATCCTATTATGATAATTTTTGCATTAGAAGCCCCAACTCCTGGAACAGATTGTTTCCTGCTCTTTGCTAAATCCGGACATTTTTTACACTTCTTTACCGTTACATTTAAGTTATCTTGGCTTTCTTTTGCGCTTATCGGCATATATTTTATATTAATTACATTTGATGTGCTTATATACTACTTATTTATAGTATGCAAGTCAAGAAATCGGTTTGGGAAAATAAAAAAATTTTTTTCTTTTCATAATATTTTGATATCATATATAAATACAAAATTATAAAAGTAGCTAAAGGAGTAAGACTATGACAAAATACCAAGATCTAGCTGATGCCATCATTGCCGGTGATAATGTAGCAAGCAAGGAGATAACCCAGAAGCTGGTAGATGGTGGTGCAGATGCACAGGAGGTCCTAAACGAGGGGCTGGTACCGGGAATGAATGTAGTGGGCAAAAAGTTTAAGGCAAATGAGATGTACATACCTGAGGTACTGATTGCAGCAAGGGCTATGCATGCAGCAATGGATATAATAAAGCCCCTGCTAACAGAATCCGGGGCCACCTCTAAAGGCAAGGTTCTAATTGGCACAGTAGCAGGAGACCTGCATGATATAGGCAAAAACCTGGTAGGAATGATGCTTGAAGGCGGAGGATTTGATGTAGTAGATGTAGGGGTAGATATACCTACAGAAAAGTTTTTAGAAGAGATAAAAAAGAACAAGGCACAAGTACTGGGCCTATCAGCGCTTCTAACCACTACCATGCCGGTAATGAAGGATGTAATTGAAGCACTTAAAAAAGACGGGGAGACCAAAGAAGTCAAGGTAATGGTAGGGGGAGCACCCCTAACCCAGGAATATGCAGACCAGATTGGTGCAAGCGGCTATGCAGCAGATGCATCAAGTGCAGTAGACCTGGCAGAAGAGCTTATTGGATAGCTGGCTTAATAGGGATATTAAATTAGAAGTGCCTATTTGGCTTTAGGTACTTCTAATTTATTTAAGTTGGCCAATTAAATTTGCCATCTCAATTGCACTAAGTGCTGCCTCCCAGCCTTTATTTCCTTTTCTGGTTCCTGCCCTTTCTATGGCTTGTTCTAAATTGTCTGGGGTTATTACCCCGAAAGCAATAGGTATTCCAAAATCAAGGCTTATCTTAGACACTCCCTTAATGGTTTCATTTGCTATATATTGATTGTGGGAGGTGTCTCCCTTTATTATAGCTCCTAGGCAAATAAGGGCATTATATTTTTTTGAGTTTGCCATTACCTTAATTGCAGTGGGCATTTCAAAGGCTCCCGGTACCCAAGCAATTTCAATATTTTCTTCCTGGCAATTATGCCTTTTCAAGCAATCAATGGCCCCATCCAAAAGCTTTGAAGTTATAAATTCATTAAAGCGGCTGACCAATATCCCAATTTTTAAGTTTGTTGCATCTAATTTTCCTTCAAATTTCTTCATTGTTATCCTTTCCCTAATCTAATAAATGGTTTAGTTTTGTTTTTTTGGTCCTAAGGTATTTTTTATTATTTTTATTGGGGGTAACTTTCAAGGGTATCCTTTTAGCTATTTCCAGCCCATACCCGGAAAGACCTACTACTTTTTGGGGGTTATTAGTCATAAGGTGTATGGTGGAGAGTCCAAGGTCAGCTAAAATTTGTGCTCCAATGCCATAATCTCTTAGGTCCGCATCAAACCCTAGCTTTAGATTTGCCTCTACTGTATCCAAGCCTTTTTCTTGCAGTTCATAAGCCTTCATTTTATTGCATAGACCTATGCCTCTTCCTTCCTGGGCCATGTATAACAGCACCCCTGTGCCTTTTTTGTTTATCAGGTTAAATGCGCTGTCTAATTGTTCTCCGCAGTCACACTTTTTTGAACCGAAGGTATCCCCGGTAAGGCATTGTGAATGTACTCTTACCAGTATATCTTTTTTGCCACGAATGTCTCCCTTAATTAAAGCAATGTGGGTCTCATTATCTATTTTTGACTGGTAGGTTTTTGCTTTGAAGTTTCCCCATTTTGTAGGCAGGTTTATTTCTGCAACTTTTTCAATAAGCTTTTCTTTTTTCTTGCGGTACCTTATAAGTTCTTCTATGGTTACTATTTTCAGGCCAAATTTTTTAGAAATATTTACCAGGTCTGGAAGAAGGGCTACCTCTCCTTCTTCGGTCACCACTTCGCATATTACCCCGGCTGGATACATATTTGCAATTTTCGCCAAGTCTACTGCTGATTCCGTGTGGCCAGCCCTGGCAAGCACTCCCCCTGGCTGGGCTTTTAAGGGGAAAATGTGGCCGGGCATGGAAATATCCTCAGGCTTTGTCTTGGGGTCTAGAAAAGCTCTTATGGTAGAGGCCCTATCACTTGCAGAGACACCTGTTCCTGCTTTATTTATGTCTATGGAAACTGCAAAAGGGGCAATATTAGAATAGGAGTCATTGCCGCTTATCATCATGGGTATCTTTAGCTGTTTTAGTCTTTCTTCTAGGCAGGGCAGGCATATAAGGCTTTTTCCATGGGTCATAAAGAAATTTATTGACTCAGGGGTTGCTTTTTCAGCTGCCTGGAAAAATACGCCTTCATTTTTTTTGGACCTGTCGTCGACAATAATTATTATTTTCCCATCCCTTACATATTTAATAGATTGTTCAATAGAACAAAAATAGTTTTTATATGAAGCCATATTTTTCTAATTTCTCCTTTAATAATTTGTCTTTACTGGAGATTTTCCTATTCTCCAAATAATTTGCCATATATCTTGCCAGCAAATCTACTTCCAGGTTAACCAAACCTCCGGCTTTTTTAGTAGAAAGGTTTGTATTATTAAATGTGTGGGGGATAATTGCCAGGGTAAAGCTTTTACCGCTAACAGTAGCAACAGTTAAGCTGATACCATCAAGGGCTATAGACCCTCTGGAAGCTATGAAAGGTTTATTTTCTTCCTTTAGCTCTATTTCGAGGTTATAGAAATCCCCGGTTCTTTTTATGTCCAAAATTCTGGCTACATTATCAATATGGCCGGATACAAAATGGCCTCCTAGCTTACTGCCTGCAGTCAACGCTTCTTCTAAATTTACAATTTGGCCTTCCCTAATATTCTTAAAAGTAGTATTTTCAATGGTCTGGTGGGAAAGGTCAGCAGAAAAACTGTTACTGTCCTTGCTTTTGACTGTAAGGCAGCACCCATCCACTGCTATAGAATCCCCAATCTCCAAATTTTTAAATATTTCACTGCATTCTATAATCATTTTTTTGCCTGCAGCTACACTAGCTATTTTGCTGACTCTTCCTGTTTTTTTAATTATTCCTGTAAACATTTTATTTTGGATATGCTATTGCCATTATATCTTTGCCCTGTTCTGCTGCCTTCTCAAAAACAAGTTTTTTAGCCTCTTTTATATGCTTTATTCCCAGGTCCCCGAACATATCGTATCCACTATCGGCCCCAATTATTATTGGTGCTAAAAATATTACCAGCCTATCTATTAAATTAGCTTCAAGCAATGAAGTTAGCAGGGTGGGACCGGATTCTACTAGAATAGAATGAATGCTAAATTCATGGTAAAGAATTTTTAATATTTTAAGCAGGCTACCGCTTGCCTTCAGGTTAATTTTAACCACCTTTATATTATTGGATTTTAACCTATCTTCCTTCTTTCTGTTATTGCTGGAGGAAAATATAATCGTGTTTACCTTGTTTGAGGTTTTTACTATGTTTGAGTCAAGGGCAATTCTTAAACTAGAGTCAAGGATAACTCTGGTGAAGTTTTCAAGCCTTTTTTCTACTGAATAATCATCCAGTTTTTTTCTGGGGAAAAGGTAAGGGTTATCTGATATAACAGTGTTTATCCCGGTTAATGTACAGCCTGCTTCTGCCCTTAATTTTTGAACAGTTTTTCTGGATTCAGTTGAGGTTATCCATTTGGAATCCCCGGTTTTGGCTGCCAGCTTTCCATCAATGCTGGAGGCAATTTTGGCGGTAACAAAAGGGATGGCTCTTTCCATGTTTTTAAAAAAGGCTTCGTTTTGTTTTCTGATTCTGGGAGCAAGCAATCCCACTTTAACTTTAAAATCATGGTCCCTTAGAATTTTTATTCCTCGGCCAAAAGCCTTTGGATTGGGGTCTTGTGAGCCTATGATAATTTCAGAAAAATTATGTTTCTTTAATTCTGTGGTGCAGGGAGGAGTCCTCCCATAAGTTGAGCAAGGTTCTAAAGTTATATACATCTTGGATCCTGTAAGCGACTCCCTGCATTTTTTAATTGCTTCTATTTCGGCGTGGGGCTTTCCAGCTTTCTTATGATAGCCTGTAGATATTATGTGACTATCTTTTACTATTACTGCGCCAACCATAGGATTTGGCGCAGTTTCCCCCCTTGCTTTCTCTGCAAGGTTAATAGCCAATTTCATATATTTTTTATCTTGTTCTGAAAATTTTTTCATCTTAAAAAGAAAAAGCCATGGAGAAAACCCATGGCTAAATAAAAAGTCATAAATTTTCTCCCATCCAGGCTTTAACTGTCGGTCTTAGAATTTCACTAAGTCAACCTTAAAAGGGTTGCGGACTATTACCGCCGGCAGGGAATTTCACCCCTCCTCGAAAATTCATTATTAAATTTTCAATATTTCTATAATAATAAGAAATTATATCAAAAAAATTGTTTTTTACAAATTGTTGGAAATAAAGCTTTTGAAATTTTATATTATTATATTAGAATTAGATGGATAAATATTGGAATGGAGAACTTTTGGTTGCAAAATTAAAAAAAATCCTGATTTCATGCGGGGCAGGCTCCGTTGCCAGCTACTTTATTGCGGAAGAAATAAAGGGGTTGTTAAAGGATAAGCATCTGAATGCAGAAATAATAAAATGGAAGGCTTCAGATATTGGTAAATTGTATAAAGGGGCAGACATTATAGTGAGCACCAAACAATTGTCGCCAAAATTTCAAGGCCTAAAATTAGCGGTATACTTTTTATAACCGGCAATGAAATTGAGGAAAAAAACGGCTAATAGAGCTACTAGAGGAGTAATAATATGGAAAAAAAACAAATAAAGATTGCGGCCTCCATACTTAATTATGATTTTTATAACCTTTCTGGACAAATAGCCCAAGTAGAAGAAGCAGGGGTAGATATGCTCCATCTTGATATAATGGATGGAAATTTTGTTCCTAATTTATCTATAGGACCTGGGGTAGTGTCCAGCTTAAAGAAGAATACCAATCTCTTTCTGGATGTCCACCTGATGGTAAGCAGGCCAGAGATGCTTATAGGAAGGTTCATAGACAGTGGGGCAGATCTTGTAACCATACATGCAGAGGCCAGCCCCCATATTGAGAGGTTGTTATCTACTATAAAAGAGGCAGGAGTTAAAGCGGGTATAGCATTAAATCCGTCTACTCCAATATGTGTTGTAGAAAATGTTTTGCACCTTTTGGATTTAATTTTAATTATGACTGTAAACCCCGGATTTGGAGGGCAAAAATTCATTTATCCCATGTTGGATAAAATTAAAAAGACAAACAGCATAACCGGCAGATATATGAAGCAGAAAAACCATAAAAGGACAATAGAGATCCAGGTAGATGGAGGGATTGGTGCAGAAACCGCCCCTAAAGCAGTTAAAGCTGGCGCCAATGTTCTGGTAATGGGGACTGCCATTTGCCGGGCAGAAGATCCAAAAGCTTTTTTAAGAAAAATAAGGGAAGATATTGCTAAAGTTCTAACCGTTTGACCAGGTTTTATTTTATCTTTTATGGGCAGGTCTGAAAATTTTTTGCTATTTTCTAGCACTATGCTGGCCGCAAATTTATCAAGAATGTCCAAACCTGGCCGCTCTTAAGTTACCTACTGTATCTGTTAACAGAAGCTCTTCCAGTTTAACAGCTTGCTGGCTATATATCTCCTGCTTATGGCAATAATTGAAGTATTTTTTTTCATTACAAAACATAACATTTCCATTATTTTGATGGCTTTACATGGGGCCTTAGTTTTATTACTTTTATTTTAAAAGTTTTACACTAAGATGCTCTACTTAAATATTATGTATGGATAAGCATTTACTCTTTTAAATTTCTGGAAACTCCATGGAGCAGGTCACCAATTCTTTCTAAATGTAGTACTATATCTGCAAAAACTACTCCTGATAGGGGCATGCACTCGCCACTCTGAAGTCTTTTAAGATGGCTGTTTCTAATTTTTTGCACAACTTTGTCAATCTCTTCTTCAATATCATCACATTCCCTATATTTTTTCTGGTCGTCGTTTTCCATGCCAGTGGTTAAAGCCTCAAACATCTGCTTTACTTTGTTTATTGCTTCTTCTAGCTCTTCTTGGGCAATTTTGGAAAAAGTCATCTTATTTTCTTCTTTTACTAGTATTAAATACATAATACTTTCACAGTGGTCGGCTGCTCTTTCCAGGTCATAAGCACTGTGTAAAAATTTGGTAAGCCTATCTGATAATCTGTGGTTTAACGGCTTTTGGGAAAGCTTTGTCAGATATCTTATAATATCTTCGGTAATATTGTCTACCGCCGATTCCCTGTCAAGCAGTTTTTCCTCAATTACAGAGTGCTTTTTTTGCTCCCTTTCGAAAGCCAGATCCAGCATCTCGCTGGTTATATTAGTTACCCTGCTTAACTCTTTTTTAGCCTGCTCCAGAGCTATGTCCGGGGTTTGTATTAGCCTGGGATCTAGAAAAAGAGCATTTTTGTTTACTGTTATGTCTTTTCCTGGGAATATTTTTTTAACGGCTTTTGCAAAAAGGCCTACCATTGGGAATAGTATTGCTGTAGTTATTATATTAAAGCCTGTATGAAGGTTGGCAATCTGGTGGGGAATGCTTTTACCGGTAAATGCAATAATATAATCCTGGAACTTGAATATATACAGTAACATCATAAAAATTACAGTTCCTACTAAATTAAACATCAAGTGTGAGAAAGCAGCCCTTCTCGCAGTAACGGTGGCCTTTATACTAGAAATCAAAGCAGTTGAGCAGGTGCCAATATTGTCTCCCAGCAGAATGGGAATGGCTGCTTCTATTGGAATTAGCCCCTGGCTGGCTAATGCTATTAGCAGGCCAATGGTTGCAGAACTGCTTTGCAGCATTGCGGTAAGGGCTATGCCTGCAAGTACGCCTAAAAATGGGTTTTTACTGAAAACCAATAGAAAATTTTTAAAGGCAATATTTTCCTTCAAAGGGCTTAAGGCGCCTTTCATAATGGACATGCCTAAAAATAATAAGCCCAAGCCTATTATAGCCATTCCTATATTTTTATACCTTTTTCTCTTACCGAAAAAATAAAAGGAGAATCCAATAATTATTATAGGAAAAGATAAAACATCTATTTTGAAGGAAATAATCTGTGCGGTTATGGTGGTGCCGATATTTGCCCCCATAATTATGCCAATGGCCTGGCGGAGGGTTAGGAGACCTGCATTTACAAAACCCACTGTCATTACAGAAGTAGCACTACTGCTTTGGATTATTACCGTAGTAAACAAGCCTATAAGTAATGTTGACCAATTTTTTTTAGCCAGAAAATTTATAATAGACCTAAGCTTGTTAGAAGCAATTTTTTGTAAACTATTACTTAGCCTATTAATGCCGAATATAAATAGTGATAACCCTGCCAGAACTTCTATTGTAATGGTTAAGTACATAAAAATATTTGGTTTTAAAAAGTTGGGTAAATTAGTAATATAATAATGTAGTTTTAAAAAAATATCTACATAAAATTGAAAGGAATTTAGATGGTTACAATAAAAGGAGCTAAAAGTTTTTTGGCGCCCCTTCCTGTGATTTTAGTAACTACAAGGGGTAACAAGGATAATATTATAGCACTTTCCTGGGTAGGAATTCATGAGAACAAGCCGCCAATGTTAAACATTAATATTTCCAAGGGAAAGTATTCAGCAGGCATTATAAAAGAGACCAGACAGTTTGGAGTTTGTATTCCAAAAAAAGAAAATATAAGGGAAGTGGATATCTGTGGAAGTACTCATGGAGATAGGGTAGATAAATTTAGCTTAACCGGATTCAGTAAACTGGAAGCAGAAAAGATAAATGCACCCTTACTAAAAGAGTGTCCGGTAAGGATGGAGTGCACCCTTGAAAAGATCATTCCTTTCTCCTCCCATGATATGTTTATTGGAAAGGTAGTTTTAACTCATATTGAGAATGAATACGAGAAGGGAGGAAAGCCGGATTATTCAAAACTTGATATGATATGTTATGTTGGCGGCCAATACTGGAGCTTAGGGGAAAAGATAGAAAATCTGTTTTATACTAAAACATAATTATTAAAGGATCAGTTTTTAAGATTTTTATATCTTTTACAATAATATTAGCTATTATTATAATTAGTTACAGGAAATTATAAATATTTTAGGAGGTGTTTATTTTGAAAAAAGGGCTGGTTTTTGGAATTATATTTTTATTTGGAATATTTTTATTTGCCTCTCCTCTTCATGCTTTTACTTCAAAAGGAGGAGAAACTGTAAACATAAGCGCAGAAATTTCAGACGACCTTTATGCATTTGGAAACACGGTAAACCTGCTAAATGATATAGCCGGGGATTTTGTAGCTGCTGGAGCGAGGGTAAATGCTAGCGGAAATGTTGGCGCAGATCTGATAGCATCCGGAGGAATACTGGAAATAACCGGAAATGTAGGAGATGATGCCAGGATTGCGGGAGGAATAATAAATATTAACTCCAGCATCCAGGATGACTTAATTGTAGCTGGCGGCCAAGTTACTATTGGAAGTGAAGCAAATATTGGCGGAGATTTAGTTATAACTGGGGGTACCGTTTCCATTAGTGGTCAGGTAGCTGGCAGGGTTATAGGATCGGGAGGCAACATAACTATAAGCGGAACAGTTGGAAAAGACGTAAGGATAGATGATGTTAGCTCCCTTAGTATTTCCTCCAGTGCTGATATAGGTGGAGATCTCAGCTATAGTTCTTCTAGTGAAGCAAGTATTTCTGAAGATGCCAGCATAGCAGGAGATATAAATTTTAACCTGATAACAGAAAAACAAAAAGAAACTAAAATAGCAAAAGCGACCCCATTTTCTATTTTTGCGGCCACATATTTCGGGGGCAAAATAATTTCTTTTATAAGTTTATTTGTGTTAGGAATACTGCTCTTGCTTGCAATTCCTAAAACGTTTGATAAATTTAACCAGAAACTGGAAAACACTCTTGGTAACAGCGTGGGTGCAGGCGCAATCATGGTATTTGGTGTACCAATTGCAGCAGTTATACTATTTATTCTATCCATAATCCTGTTTGTAACAATTATAGGTTCTGGTGTAGGAGTTGTATTATTGACTTCTGACGCAATTTTACTGGTTCTGTATGTTTTGCTCCTTTATGTTAGTGGTATATTTCTTTCTTACCTTCTGGGAAAAACTATTTTGGCTAAATCTACGCTAGATCTCAGCAAATACGGCTGGAAGGTATTAGCATACTTGATTGGGCTAGTAATTATAATGATTGCTTACAGCATACCTTTTGTTGGCTGGTTAGCTAGGCTTGCAGGAATGTTATTCGGATTTGGCGGATTGGTATTAATTATTAAAGATTGGCTGCGAGCTTCTTATAAGGGAAGATAAAAAATTATAAATAATAAAAGTTAGGATAGCCCTTTTTTCCCTAGGGCTATCCTGATAATATTAAAAGGCACTAAAATATTGTATCTATTAGGTTAGTGGTTGGGAATTTCTAATAACAAACTTTTTTATCTCTCTTGGCTACACTTAGAAACGTTATAGCAATGTATGTTTTCTATATTAATAGAGAAGAGAGCCTGGTTATTCTTGCGTTAGAGAAATAGATTAAACTTGTAGAATGACATGACACCTAAAATGTATTTTAAAGAAACTTTTTGCCTTGATGGTTTTAAAAGTTCTTTTATTCTATGTTAACGGGAAAATAGCCTAGACAATTTACGGCATTTAATGTAAGAATTAAATATTTTTTATGAGAAGTCGGCTACCCGTTATTTGAGTAGCCTCCTACTCAAATAATTTTATGTGCGCCCGGCATGGGTAATGACTAAGGGGTGAAAGTCCCCCGTGGGGGTTGGCAAACACCAACCACTAGCTTAAGGCAAGGGTGTCCACCGTGAGGTGGAATCTGAAGGAAGCCGGCGGTAAAGCTCCGGCCTTAGGAACACGAACTACATATAAGGCTGGCTGTAGCTGGATAAGCCTGCATAACAAGGTAAAGTCCTAAGTTTGCCAAAGCTACAGAAAGTAAATGTAGGGGGCAAGTGGAGCGAAAGTCATTATCCTTACCCGGGGAGGTCTGGCGGATAGCGCCAGAAGTCAGCAGAAGCCATAGTACTGGCTAAAGCCAGTAGCCAGGAAGGGCGGAAGGATAATAAGGAGGAAAAGTTGGCAAGTTCAAAGGATATGCAAAGAAGGCAGAAAATCTCTAAAGGAAAAGAGAGCTACCCAGGGAAGGCAGCGGTGCAGCCGCAAGAATACCCGGAAGCGCCCAGCATAACTGTGGCACAAGCCAAAACTAACCCCCGCGCTAAACAGTACCAACTACTGGAGGATATACTGGCAAAGGAAAATATGTTAAATGCATTAAGGAAAGTGGAATCCAACAGAGGAGCACCAGGTATAGACGGTATGGAAGTCCCTCACTTAAGGGTAAATCTTAAGGAGGAATGGCAAATCACCAAGTCTTGCCTACTTTCTGGCACATATAGACCTATGCCGGTAAGGGAAGTGGATATCCCCAAACCTGATGGAGGAGGACTGCGCACATTAGGAATTCCCACTGCAGTCGACAGGATGATACAGCAGGCAGTCTGCCAGAAGCTGACACCCATATTCGACAGGGACTTCTCTGATTACAGCTACGGATTTAGACCAGGCAGAAGCGCCCATCAAGCAGTCCTAAAAGCCAAAGAATATATAGAAGAAG
>CAYREF010000001.1:114609-129437 GCA_964423265.1 uncultured Actinomycetota bacterium | reverse complement strand
CGGCTTTTATTTTCAAATACTTATACTTATCCATCTTATATACCTCCAGGTTAATTTTTACCCGTTGCCTTGCTTAATGCCTGCCCGATATCTTCCTTCAGGTCCTCCGGGTCTTCGAGCCCGATAGAGAGGCGGATATAATCCTCAGTTACTCCAGTTTGGGCCTGTTCCTCAGCAGTCAGTTGCTGGTGGGTAGTTGAAGCAGGATGGATTACCAGGCTTTTGGCGTCACCAATATTGGCCAGGTGGGAAAGAAGGTTGACCGAATCAATAAATTTTTTTCCTGCCTCCAGGCCACCCTTAATTCCAAAGCCAATTAAGGCTCCGAACTTTCCTTGTAGGTATTTTTTAGCCAGATGGTGGCTGGGGTGGTTTTCAAGCCCGGGGTAATTTACCCAGTTAACTAAAGGATGGTCATTTAAGAATCTTGCCACGCCCAGGGCATTCTGGGAGTGTTTTTTTACCCTCAGGGGCAATGTTTCCAGCCCCTGCAAAAATAGAAAAGCATTAAAAGGGCTCAAGGCTGTACCCAGGTCCCTCTGTAGCTGCACCCTGGCTTTTATAATGAAGGCAATATTGCCCATATCTGGAAAATTGCCAAAAGCCTCCCAGTACTTTATTCCATGATAGCTGGGGTCAGGCTCTGTAAACTGGGGGAATTTCCCATTTCCCCAGTTAAAGTTCCCTGAATCAACAATCACTCCACCAATAGAGGTGCCATGCCCTCCTACAAACTTGGTAGCGGAGATAACGATGATGTCAGCTCCATAATCAGTAGGGGCAACCAGTCCCACCCCTACAGTATTGTCTACAACCAGGGGTATCCCTGCCTCATGGGCAATACTGGCCAATTTTTCAAAATCAGGGATATCCAGCTTGGGGTTGCCCATGGTCTCTGCATATACAGCCCTGGTCCGGGGAGTAATGGCTTTTCTGAATTCCTCCGGCTTCTGTGAATCAACAAATGTTACTTTCCTCCCCAGCCGGGGAAAAGTATAGTGAAACAGTTGATATGTTCCCCCATAAAGGTTGTTGGCAGCAACTATTTCCTCTCCCGGCTCGGTAATAGTAAGCAGGGCTATAGTCTCTGCCGCCTGCCCCGAAGCTACTCCCAGCGCTCCCGTGCCTCCTTCAAGAGCAGCCATCCTTTTTTCAAAAACATCATTAGTTGGATTCATTATCCGGGTATAGATGTTTCCAAATTTTTTTAGGGCAAAAAGGTCTGCTGCGTGCTGTGTATCCTTAAAAACAAAAGAGGTAGTCTGGTAAATAGGCACTGCCCTGGCCCCGGTAGCAGGGTCCGGTTTTTGTTGTCCGGCATGTAATGCTATGGTATCTATCCTTCTTTTTTTAGACATTTTATTTCCTTTCCGCATAAATTTTTTATTAAAGATATAGTCCAGTACACCAGTTATATGTGGTACATTAAAGGCTGGCTTTTTTGCTTGTTTTTATGTTTTTCTGCCAGATCCTCCAGACTTTCTGAATCCAGCATATCTGTAATTTTTTCACTTATTCCCCTCCACAGACCCCTTACTGCACAAAAATCAGCCCGGTCACATTCCTGGGGCCGGCTTACGCAATCCACCAGGTCCAGGGAACCCTCCAGAGCAGTAACTATCTCCTTCACCGTTATTTTGGACGGCTCCCTGGCCAGGGTATATCCTCCATAAGCTCCCCGGTAGGATTTCACCAGTCCTGCTGCCTTAAGCCTGGGAATTATTTGCTCAAGATATCCTTCAGAAATGGACTGCCTCCTGGCGATATCCCCTAGCAGCGCTAAACCCCTGCCATAATTTAAGGCCAGCTCCAGCATAAAGCGGGTGCCATATCTCCCTTTGGTAGATATTCCGATCATACATATCTCCTTAAATCTCTACAAACCTTATAAATTTAATATATTTAGTAAGGATTATAGTCATTTAAGATGCAATGTCAAGGGCCAGGAGGTCCTTTTAAAAATTGGCCTCTTCTCTTAACGGAAGAAAAACAGGGTAATTTAAACATTAACCTACTTTTTGTATTTGGCCACGCTTGACCTGGCATCCTCTACCCTTCAACCGGGATTTTTACAATTACAGCAACAAACCTGCTCCTGTTTATCCCTGACCGGCTTTAAGCATTGGCCATTTAAGGTCAAAATAACATCTTAAAAAAAATGAATTTAGTGGTAGAATATGGAGATGGGCCGGCTGCCAGCTTAAAGGCATATTATGGGCGGCCCCCTACCATAATAAGGGAAGGTATTATAAAATATATATTGATATATAAAACTGATAAATTAGTTATTATGACTTTAGAAGACATTATAAATATTAGTTTTGTTTGCAGCGGGAATACGGGAAGGAGCTATATAGCAGAAGCTATCGGCAAATACCTGCTTGACAATAATTATTTAAAAAAGAATAAAATTTTAAGGAATAAAATAAATATAATAAGTTCTGGGATATATGTTATCACCAGAAGCGTTCCCAGGAATTCCTATCTAACCCTTAAAAGCATTAACGTTCCTACCATAACCTCAAAACCTACCCAGATAAGCCATAATATAATAAAATATTCAGACCTGGTCCTGACCATGGCAGACAATCACCGCAATGCTATAATTAAAAATTTTAATGATATAGACCAAAAAAAGATCTTTACCCTGCTTGAACTATCAAACATAATACTATACCTCCAGTCGGAAAGAATCTACAGGAGAAAGCCCAAAAATTATGTTAAAAAAGTGCGGGAACTCAACCTGGAATTTGTTAAAAATAAAATATATACACTAAAAAATATAAACAGGGATGTACTGGTGACAACAGAAGAGCTGGATATTATTGACCCCCACGGGATGGATCTGGAAGACTACATGGGTATTGCAAAAAAAATTAAAGATAATATAATAACTATTTTTAATTACCTTTTTGATAATAATTTCACATAATACTAGAAAAGTTTAATGAATATAATAATTGGCTCAGACCATGCAGGCATAAGCCATAAATCGTACCTTATTAAGTACCTATCCTCACTTGGTCACCAGGTAACTGATATAGGTACAAACAGCCCCCAAAGCATCGACTATCCAGATATTGGAATAAAGGGAGCTGAAGAGTTATTGCAAAAAAAGGCAGAGCTGGGCATACTAATTTGTGGCACAGGCATTGGAATGAGTTTAACTGCAAATAAGTTTCCGGGAATAAGGGCGGCAGTATGCCATAAGCCCGAAATTGCAGCCTTAACCAAGCAACATAATGACGCTAATATCTTGTGTCTGGGGGCCAGATTTTTAGATAAAGTAGAATGTGCTAAAATAGCAAAAGCTTTTATTGACACCCCAAAAAGTAAAGAAGAGCGGCACTTAAGAA
The DNA here is from genome assembly GCA_964423265.1 of uncultured Actinomycetota bacterium. Classification (GTDB taxonomy): domain Bacteria; phylum Actinomycetota; class Humimicrobiia; order Humimicrobiales; family Humimicrobiaceae; genus M55B165. Next base: position 126,081 of record CAYREF010000001.1, on the reverse strand, counting down.
GGGTTAAAAAAATAAAAGGCATTGAAGAAAGGATTTGTAAACGTGGCAACTAAAGCAAAAAACCATACCTTAAATAAAGAAAAGGATATAGAAGTTCAGAAAATAATAAGCAAAGAGCTTGACAGGCAAAGAAGCAAACTGTTGCTTATAGCATCTGAAAATTACACTTCCCAGGAAGTTATTAAAACCATGGGAACCGTGCTTACTAACAAGTATGCAGAAGGCTATCCCCATCAAAGGTATTATGGTGGGTGCGAATATGTAGATGAAGTTGAAACTATCGCAATTAATAGAGCAAATAAGCTTTTTGGCTCAAGCTTTAGCAATGTCCAGCCACATAGCGGAGTAAATGCCAATACCGCAATTTATGTAGCTGTGCTCAAGCCATATGACAAAATACTAAGCATGAGCCTAACAGACGGTGGCCATCTCTCCCACGGACAGATCCATAACTTGTCAGGCAAATATTTTGATATACATAGCTATAATGTTGACAGGAAAACAGAACGGATCGACTATGAGAATGTGAAAAAACTGGCTAAGAAAGTAAGGCCTAAATTAATAATTGCAGGGGCAAGCTCTTATTCTAGGACTATAGATTTTAAAAAATTCAGGGAAATAGCAGATGAAGTTGGAGCATACCTTATGGCTGATATTGCCCACATTGCCGGCCTTATTGTAGGAGGAGTACACCCTACCTCGGTAAATATTGCAGACTTTACTACAGGAACCACCCACAAAACCCTAAGGGGACCAAGAGGGGGATTAATAATAGCTGACAAGAAATACAAGGACCTGCTTAATCAGGCAATTTTCCCAGGGTCTCAAGGCGGCCCATTAATGCATGTAATTGCTGCAAAAGCAGTTTGCTTTAGGGAAGCACTGCAGGATTCATTTAAAGATTATGCTAAAAATATAGTAAAAAACTGCAAGGCTTTATGCAGCTATTTAAAAGATGAAGGATTTAGAATTGTATCAGGCGGAACAGACAACCACCTATTCTTAATCGATCTTACCAATAAAGGGCTAACCGGATTTGAAGCAACAGGCACACTTGGGTCCTGTGGTATAGTTATAAACAAAAACCTGATACCCCATGACCAGAAAAGCCCCACCGTTACCAGCGGCATAAGGATAGGAACTGCAGCTGTAACCACTCAGGGCATGGGTACTGATGAAATGTACAGGATAGGAGAGATAATTTCTTTTGCCCTTCATAACAGGGAAAATAAGAAAAAATTAAAGGAAGCAAAGAAAAAAGTAAGCAAATTAATGGAAGAATTTCCCATTTACCAAAATTTTGATCAATAAAAACCTGTTATATATTTAATATATATTCCCAAGTTTGAAATAGCTATGGCAATTAATGTTGCAGGTACCGCTAGCTTAAGCCACAAACCCCAGCCGATGCTTCTGCCCCTCTTTTCCATAGTGGTGTAGGCTACTACATTGGCAGAAGCTCCAATAGGGGTAAAATTTCCCCCAATATCAGCTCCCAGGGATACAGCCCATACCATAATTGATAAAGCTGGAACTCCCACAAACTTTATGATATTTTCTAATACATAAGCCATAGATAATGCAAAGGGCACATTATCTATAATTCCACTTGTTAGGCCAGAGCCCCATACCAATGTGCTCAGCATTGCCATATGGTTGTCTCCAAAAACATTTATTATCCCTCTTGCTATATTTTCAATAACCCCAGTTTCCTCAAGCCCTCCAACTACTATAAATAGTCCAACAAAGAATAAAATGATATCAAAATCCACTTTTTTTATTATTCTTTCAGACCTCTTACCCAAGAAGGCCAACATGGTAAAGGCAGGAACCATGGCAGCCAGGGGAACGGTCAATGGGATGTCAAGAAAATCCTTAATATAATTATGGGTTATCAAAAATATGATGGCAGTCCCAAAAGCAATCAATGATATTTTCAGTTGCCGCATATCTTCAATAGCCTCTCTTGGATCCATCTGGTCAAGTTCGCTTGTAGCTACTTTTTCCTGGGGAATCATAGATTTCCTGCTTAGAGCATAACAAACAAACAAGGCTGCAGCCCCAGCCACTAGAGAAATTGGCCCATTATTGACCACAAAATCATTAAAATAAAAGCCAAGCCTAACTCCCAGTATTACATTAGGTGGATCACCAACTAAAGTGGCAGACCCCCCGATATTTGCCATTATTACTTCGGTTACCACCAAAGGAGCAGGATCTATCTTTATCATCCTGCATAATTCATAAGTTAAGGCAGCAAAGAATAGCATAACCGTAATACTATCCATAAAAGCCGATAAAAAGCCAGTAAGTATGGGGAAAAATAAAAATATCTTGGTTGGGGAATACTTTAAAAACTTAGCAACCTTTAAAGCCAAGAAACTAAAAAACCCAGAATCCGAAAGCGATGCTACCATTATGAACATGCCGAAAAGTAGCCCTATTGTTTCCCAGCTGATAAAGCTTACCGCCGTTTTAATATCAAACACTCCAAACAGCAATAAAAGCAGCCCGCCAATAAATACTATTACGGTCCTGTTTACCTTTTCAGTTGCAATAACAATGTAAGTTAAAGCAAATATAACGATTGCTGCAATGGTAGCACTATCCAAGCTTGACCTCCCCAATAACAGAGTTTACAGCCCAATAAAAAAATCTATTCAACAAATTACGCCTTTTTTAAAAAAAAATCAAATGGAATGCTATATTTCGATGGACAGTATCCTGTCCCTGTCATTGTAATCTTTATAAACACTTATGTTTTTTGCAGGCAGCCTGTCCCCGGCTAACTTGCGCAAGTCCTCAGCCAACCCAGGATCAATTTCAAAAATCATATAGCCTCCGCTGTTTATTTTAAGCCCAGCCTTATCCATTATTTGGCCATAGACTTCCTTCCCGGTCTCCCCGGCTAGTAAGGCATGCCTTGGCTCATGATCTTTTACTTCTTTGGGCAGCCCTTTATAATCAGTAACCGTTATATAAGGAGGGTTAGAAATTACCAAGTCAAATTTGCTAGATTCCTCCGGTAAAATGTCGCAAACGCTAAATTTTATTCCTTCCAATTCTTCTTTGCCCAATATATTTTCTGCATTTTTTTTAGCCACATTTATTGCCTCTCCGCTGTTGTCAGTAGCTAAAATATTGTAATTTAAACCCTTAAGCTCAAATAAAATGCTCAGGGATATTGCCCCGCTGCCCACCCCTACTTCCAAAATTTCAACTTTATCCCTATTTTTTGCTAATCTGCCAATAACCTCAACCGCTTTCTCCACCACAAGCTCGGTTTCAGGCCTGGGTATTAACACATTCTCATCTACATATAACTTTATCTTTCTAAAATTAGCTTCCTTTAAAATATATTGGATAGGAACACCTTGAAGTCTTTTTAAGATGTATTTCTTGAATTTGTCCAGCTCCTCTTGGGTAGGAGCATAATTGTAATTCAGGTAAAGCTGCATCCTTGAAAAACCTAAGGCAGAACCAAGGAGTAATTCTGATGACAGCCTTGCCTGGGATACACTTTTTTCCTTAAAATAATTTATTGACCAATCTAATAACTTTTTAACGGTCCAGGCCTGCAAACCCTATACCCCTAGTTTTTCAATTTTCTTTTCCTCGTCCTCTGCGCGTAATTCGCTTATGAGCTCTTCCAGGCTGCCCTCCAAGACATCTTCCAGCTTATATAAAGTTAAATTTATCCGGTGATCTGTAACCCTGCCCTGCGGATAATTATAGGTTCTTATCCTTTCGCTTCTATCTCCACTACCAATTTGCATCCTCCTGTTTTCAGTCTGTTCATCCATTTGCTTTTGCTCTTCCATTTCTTTAATCCGGGTCCTTAAAATTCTAAAAGCCTTCTCTTTGTTCTGGAGCTGTGATTTTTCATCTTGGCAGCTAACCATTATGCCTGTAGGGACATAGGTAAGCCTAACTGCAGAATCAGTTGTATTAACCGACTGGCCTCCTGGACCGCTTGACCTAAATACATCAACTCTTACATCCTGAGGCGAAATATTTACCTCAACATCCTCAGCTTCAGGCAACACAGCTACTGTAGCAGTAGAAGTATGTATCCTTCCCCCAGATTCGGTAACCGGGATTCTTTGCACTCTATGCACTCCTGATTCATACTTCATTATTCCATATACATTTTTTCCTTCAACACTAAAAATTATTTCCTTAAAACCGCCTATCCCTAAACTGTTAGAGCTCAGCACATCATGCCTCCAGCCCCTACTGTCTGCAAATTTTGTATACATCCTGTAGAGATCCTCAGCAAATAGGGCTGCCTCATCTCCCCCAGCGCCAGCCCTTATTTCTATAATTGCATTCTTTTTATCATTAGGGTCTTTTGGAGTCATAAGCATCTTTATTTTTTTCTCTAAATTCTTTTTTTCTTTTTGGTTCTTCTCAAACTCTTCTTGCAGGAATTCTGCCATCTCCTCATCTTCTTCAGAGGATAGCATCTCATTTGCATCCTCAATAGAGCTTATTAGCTTCCTGTATTTTTTGGCAGCCTTAACCAACTCCTCAAGTTCGGAAGCCATTTTTCCATATTCCTTTATTTTCTCAGGATTCTGGGTTATCCCGGAATCCGATAATTTTTGCATTACTTCCTTGTATTTATCTTCATAAATTTTTAGCTTTTCTAATAGGTCTGCCATTCTTTAACCCGCCTTCTTAAAATTTTTTTCAGCTTCAATTACCTTTTCAAAAGACCTTATTGCAACTTCCAGCTGCCCTTCATCAGGCTCCCTGGTGGTCATCCTCTGCAAAAGCAGCCCAGGGTAAAAAATCACATTTACAATTTTATACTTATTAAATTTCCCTGCAACCTTTATTAGCTCATAAGAGATACCGGCAATAACCGGTATAAGCAAGATTCTTGAGGCAATCCGCCAGATAAAAGGAGGTTTTCCCAAAAGAGCAAATACAAATATTGCCACAAACATTACTATAAGCAGAAAACTTGTGCCACACCTCACATGGAGCCTCCCATATTTTTTCACCTTCTCCGGCACCAGTTCTTCCCCGTTCTCATATGCCTGTATGGTTTTATGCTCTGCCCCATGGTACTGGAATATCCTCCTTATATCCTTAATGGAAGAAATAATGGCAATATAGACTAAAAAGAACCCTATCCTTACCAGCCCTTCCAAAAGGTTATAAACAAAAGCATTGGGGAAAAAACCGCTAAAACTTCTCCCAATAAGAGTGGGTAATATAAAGAAGATTCCAACTGCAAACAGTACGGCAATAATTATGGAGATAGACATTTCTTTCTTAGTAAACTGGATATCCTCATCAGTAGCTTCATTTACTGAATAACTTAAAGCCCTAAAACCTAAAGCCATGGTTTCTATAAGAGAAACAACTCCCCTTATAAATATATAACCTAGAATTGGATATTTTTCTGCTAAGGGCTTCGCCTTGTATGCTTTTACTGAAATACTGCTATCAGGCTTTCTAACTGCTAAAGACCAGAAATGCTTGCTTTTCATCATTACGCCCTCTATTACAGCCTGGCCTCCGACCTGAAACTTATTGCCCATTAAAATCACTTGCCTTTGGGGGATTCCCGCAGGTAAATTTGCCTTCAGGACAAGGACCCCTAAGGCAATTAGGGCCTGCATTTAAGAAAACTACAGGACTCACCTTTTTAACCAGCTTAAGCATTTTAGTAGCAAGGCCCCTTATTTCCCATTGTGCCCTATTGCAGCACCTCACAGTAAAGAAATGTAAAAGTTCCCGGCCGTTCATGGTAACAATAATTTTAGTTTCAGCTGCATTGGGAAAAATATATCTGGCATCCTCTGCCTCTATTCCCGACTGGAGCATTTGCTTATAGAAAGCATGTATATTGTCAAGCATATCCTCGTATTTTTTATTAAGCTTATCATCATTTTTGATTGAATCAGGAGTTACATAATCAAGCCTGTCCTTGAACTCAACATACCTTTGTGACTGCTGGTTATATGAAGCCAGTCTATGCCTTACCAGCTGATGGGTCAAAGCCCTGGAAACCCCTTCAATAGCAAAAGTAAAGCTAATATGCTCAGTAGTAGAAAGATGTCCGCTTTTTATGACAAATTTTACCAGCTTATCAATTTCCTCTGCACCCATTTCCCCGCTGAGTTGTTCAATCCCCACTGGAGAATAACAAAGCCTAGCAGCTAAAGCCACCATTTTCTCCGGCTCACTGGTATGCCTCAGTAATTTTACTTTCATCCCTTATTTCTTTTTTTTATTAAGCCTTTTCTTAAATCTTTCTACTCTTCCTCCAGAGTCAACTAATTTCTGTTTACCTGTATAAAAAGGATGACAATTAGAACAAATTTCTACCTTTAAATTTTCCTGGGTAGATCTTGTTTTAAAGCTATTCCCGCATGAACAAGTAACAGTACATTCCATATAATCTGGATGTATATCTTTTTTCATCACTAAACACCTCTTATCATTAATACTCAAGTGGAAAATAATACCATAAATGCATATAACAGTAAATAACAACTAATAAATGTTTTAAAGGGTCTTTTTATTATTCTGGAAACTTGCTTTTAAGGCATTGAGGAAATCTTTATTGGTTTTGGTTTTCTTGACATAATCTATTAATTGCTTAATAGCTACTTCTGGCTCTTTTTCATGAATAATCCTCCTAAGCCTCCATACCAGTGAAGCTTCTTCCTTATCCATCAGCAGCTCTTCTTTTCTGGTCCCTGATTTATTAACATCAATTGCCGGGAAAATCCTCTTGTCTGCCAGTGACCTCTCAAGCTTCAGTTCCATGTTTCCAGTCCCTTTAAATTCTTCAAAAATTACATCATCCATCCTGCTTCCCGTTTCAATAAGAGCAGTAGCAAGTATAGTTAAACTACCACCATGCTCAATATTTCTGGCCGCCCCAAAAAAGCTTTTAGGGGGAAACAGTGCTGTAGAATCAACCCCGCCTGAAAGGACCCTTCCGCTTGCAGGAATGGTTAAGTTGTAAGCCCTGGCTAGCCTGGTGATACTGTCTAACAGTATCAATACATCATTCCCATGCTCTACCAGCCTTTTTGCTCTTTGGAGTACAAGCTCTGAAACCTGAATATGGTTCTCTGAAGGCTGGTCAAAAGTAGAGCTTATTACTTCGCCCCTTACCGACCTTTCCATATCAGTTACCTCTTCAGGCCTTTCATCAACCAGGAGGACAATTATATGGACTTCAGAATTATTTGTAGCCACGCTATTGGCAAGCTCTTTTAGTATAGTAGTCTTTCCTGCCTTTGGCGGCGAAACAATTAACCCCCTCTGCCCCTTACCTATGGGAGCAACCAAGTCAATTACCCTAGGAGCGTTATTTTCAGGCTTTGTCTCCAGTCTCAGCCTGTCCATCGGATATATGGGAGTTAAGGATTCAAATGGAGATCTCTTCCTAATATATTCAGGATCCCCGTTATTTACCTTTTCAATCCTTATTAAGGCATTGTATTTTTCATTATCTTTTGGCGGCCTTACCTGGCCGTAAACCTCGTCCCCCTGTCTTAACCTGAATCTCCTGATCTGAGACTGGGATACATATATATCATTAGAACCTGGAAGATATCCGTCAACTCTAAGGAATCCATAACCATCACTTAGTATATCCAGTATCCCTTTCATATTTTTTTCATATACTTCTAGTTCTTTAGTCTTTCCGTCATTCTTTATTATTTTTTTCTCAACTACCAGTCCATTTTTCATCTTCTTGTGAACAGTTTCCTTTTCCTCTGTCTTGGCATCTTCTCCATTATCTGAGACTGTCTCTATTATTCTTTGTATCAGTTCATCTTTTTTTAGCTTGGAAAAACCGGAAATATCCAATTCTTTAGCTATCTCTTTCAGATCCCCCAATTTTTTATCAGTTAATATTTCTTTGTTCATTTCATTCATTATAAAACATACCTTTCATCTAAAATACAAGCTAGATTCTTTCAAATATATTTGTAAATCTGCTTATCCACGACTTATTGGACAGCAAAAGTGAAAAAGAGACTAATTAGGCAAAAGCAAAGGCATTTGCAATAATCGCATCACTTTATCACCACTTTTTTTGAAAAACCTATGAAGAAAATTCATTGTTTATTTTACTTGTTCAAATTGTATTAATGATGATATATGTAAATTGTTAAAAAATCAAGTAGTTTTTTGCCAGGACAATGGAAGAGTTACACTGCCCTGGCAAGAGCTAGAAGGCTTTTAGACCTTAGGAAGTTGCTCTAGTGATTCTTTTATCTTCTCATCTGGATACTCGTAATCTTCCAATTTTCCGTCCAGATAACTCTCATAAGCACTTAAATCAAAATGGCCATGCCCACTAAAATTAAATGCAATTACTTTTTCTTCCCCTGTTTTTTTACACTTCAGTGCTTCATCAATAGTAGCCCTAATTGCATGTGCCGTTTCGGGGGCAGGTATTATACCTTCTGTTTTTGAAAAAGTTACTGCTGCTTCAAAAACAGGATTTTGCATTAGAGCTGCTGCCTCAATAACCTTCTCATTGCAAAGCAGGCTTATCTGGGGAGCCATTCCATGATATCTCAAACCTCCTGAATGTATGGGGGCCGGGATAAAATCATGGCCCAAGGTATACATCTTTGCAATTGGAGCCATTTTTGCAGTATCACCGTAATCATAAGCATAAGGGCCCTTGGTAAGGGTCGGGCAGGCTATAGGCTCAACAGCTAATATTTTAATATCTTTGCCTCCAAACTTATCAGGCAAAAATGGAAAAGCGAAACCTGCAAAATTGCTTCCCCCTCCTACACAACCTACTAAAACATCTGGATAAAGGCCTGCCTTTTCAAATTGTTTCTTGGTCTCAAGGCCAATTATTGACTGGTGCATCAGGACATGGTTTAGAACGCTTCCTAGTGAGTAGTTGGTATCATCAGACTTTACAGCCTCTTCAACTGCCTCACTAATTGCAATCCCCAGGCTTCCTGAAGAATCTGGATCTTTTGCCAGTATATTTCTTCCGGATTCAGTCCTATCCGACGGTGAAGCATGTACATCTGCTCCCCATACCCTCATCATAGTCTTCCTGTATGGTTTCTGGTTATAGCTTATTCTTACCATATAAACAGTCAAATCCAGATCCAGAATATTGGCTGCAAATGCCAGGGCACTTCCCCATTGTCCTGCGCCGGTTTCAGTAGTTAACTTTTTAACCCCCTCTTTTTTATTATAGTAAGCTTGAGCTACAGCAGTATTAGGCTTATGGCTTCCCGGAGGGCTGACACTTTCATTTTTATAAAATATTTTTGCAGGCGTCCCCAAATACTCTTCCAGGTTTTTAGCCCTTACCAGAGGAGTAGGCCTCCAAATAGCGTAAATCTCTAGAAGCTCTTCTGGAATTTTAATAAACCTCTCCTGGCTCATTTCCTGCATGATCAGTTCCATGGGAAACATGATGGAAAGATCATCAGGTGTTAAGGGCTTCCCAGTTTTTGGATGCAAGGGCGGATCCAATGGCTTGGGTAGATCAGGGTTTATATTGTACCATTCCCTAGGCATCTCACTTTCTGATAATATTATTTTTCTATCATTCATTTGCTTTCTCCTTTCTTAAAATATTTAAAAATAAAAAAACCTCTCAGTCTCTAATATTCTATAGAGACGAGAGGTAAATTCCCGCGGTGCCACTCTATTTTATAGGAGAAGATTCTCCTATACTCTCTCTCAGATACCCATGATATCCTATCCCACGTTAACGGGGGAAACCGTCTCAGCATACTTTCAAAAAGATTTCAACCAAGCACCTCCCAGGCCCATTCAGTTACCAGCCTTGCAACCGCATTCTCACCCCATAGCGGTTCTCTGTATGCTGCTTAGCACTTACTATTCCTGTTCAAAGGCTTTAATGGCAATATTAAATTTTCAAAATTTCTTTAGAATAAGAATAGTAGCATATTGTAACAAATTTGTCTAACTATCCGCCGATTTGTCAGCCTGATGGTCCACGTGAGTGAACCATCATAGGCCGCCTGTTAAGCAATTATTATTTTAACTAACTAATTTCCCCTTTTCAAGGGGGCTGGTGCCTAGTATAAGTAATTAAATAATTTTAGCCTGCTTAATATGCCACCCAAGTAATATTGCAGTAAAATATCATAAATAGAAAATCCCCTGGCAGAAACTACCACTGGCTCACCAGCTACGCCTCCAAGCTCAGCCGCCACATTAATGGCATCCTTGTATGTTCCCAGCTCATCTATCAGGCCCAAACCAACTGCTTCGCTACCCAAATAGACCCAGCCGGTAGCAAGCTCCTTAACCTTATCTTTGCTCATATCCCTGCTTTCTGCCACATCAGAGATAAATTGTTCATATATCTTTTTTGTCTGTTCTTCTAAAAGCTTTTTTTCTTCCCCGGTCATTTCCCTGCTTGTGCTTCCTATATCCTTATACTTTCCCTGCTTTATGGTTGTGTACTCAATACCGAGTTTATCATATAAGCCTTCCAGATTTGGGACTTGCATGATCACTCCTATGCTTCCCACAGATGAAGCAGGATTGGCAATTATCCTATCTGCAGCACATGAGATATAATATGCCCCTGAGGCACAAGTGTCACTCACAGATACCACTACTGGCTTTCCAGCCTTCCCCAGCTCCTGGTATATCTCCTGGGAAGCTGCAGGGCTTCCTCCGGGACTGTTAACCCTTAGAAGTATTGCCTTTATATTATTGCTTTTTTCAGCTATATCCAGCTGAGCTATTACTTGCTTGGGGGTAGTAACGCCTCCCCCCAAAATGCCGCTTTGCTCAGTAGCAGTAATAACACCTTCTATATTTATCTCATAAATATTGCCTTGCCTGTATCCGGAAGTATCTGACAAGCTCCCGCTTAGAAGACCCAAAACAAAACAACCCCCCGAAAAAACAAATAAAAGGGCTAGGCATCCTATAATTATTCCTATTATTTTACCAGTGCTCATTTTTCTTTCTGCCATATTTTCTCCCAACCTTTAATTTACCACATACTATATTAGCAAAAAACAAGTTTGATATCCTTCAGAAAAAAATTACAAGCCCTTGAGCAAATTTTTCTTGTGGAAAATATTGGCAAAGACCAAAAATACAGCTCCAAAAGCAATTAATGCCAGAAAATCTATTCCCAGGTTAATGTTATGCGCCCCTTTCAGGCTGTAGTTAAAAATGTCTACAAGATAAGTTATGGGGGAGAAATAAGATAAGATTTTACCAGCCAATGGCAGCTGTTCCAAAGGTACAAATATGCCACTTATAAATATAAGAGGGAAACGTATTATGCTGGAAAGCATCATTATGTTTGAAGGATTTTTTGAAGAGGGTGAAGCCAGAAAAACACCCAGGCATGAAAACACGAAAGCAGAAATTATTATTCCTAAAATCAAAATTAAAATATTAACACTATAACCCAGGGCAAAAATGCCTACAGTTACAAGGATAGCATTTAAGCCGATCCCAAAA
>CAYREF010000001.1:82522-114509 GCA_964423265.1 uncultured Actinomycetota bacterium | reverse complement strand
AAAGAAAGGAAAAAGCAGCCCGAATATAATCACAGGGGGCTTTGAATAGTAAATCCTTATATTTTTCTCAGTAACCACCAATATACTTCTAACAGATTGTAAGATTTTACCCATGTTTCTTTTCCTTTACAAATTCAATAAAAGCATCTTCCAGGCTTGCTTTAAGTATCTCCAAGGTTAGAATTTGCAAATCATTGTCTTCTGCATAATCTGCTAAAAACTTTACTGTTTTATCTGGATCTTCTGTATACAATCTCAATTTATCCCCGTATCTATCTATTTTGCTTATAAATTCTTTTTCTTTTAAAAATTCCTCTCCAACCGTCTTATTGAAAGAAACCTGGACAGACTTTGTTTTCTCTATAGTTTTTCTTAGGGCTTCAGGCTTATCAATAGCTGCAATTCTTCCGTTATTTATTATGCAGACTTGGTCACACAATATATTTGCTTCTTCAATATTATGGGTGGTAAGAAAAATTGTGGTTCCCATGCCATTCATTTCCTTGATTATGCCCCTTATAAGTCTCTGGCTTTGCACATCCAAACCAGAAGTGGGCTCATCTAGAAAAAGTATTTTTGGCCTTTGCACAATCGCAGATGCAATACTTATCCTTTGCTTCTGGCCCTTTGAAAAACTCTTCACCGGCTGGCTTCTTTTTTCATACAGCCCTAATTTTCTTAGCAAATCCGAAGCTCTCTTCTTCAGCTCGCTTTTCTTTATTCCATAAAATTTCCCTGCTAGCAAGATATTCTGAATAGCTGAAAGGTCAAGATAGGTATTGCCAATCTCCAGGATAACCCCCAATTTTGGATTTTGCTTCAATTGGATTTTCACCCATATCAATACCCCCAATAATAGCGCGGCCGCTGTCTGGCAATAAAACCCCTGTGAGCACCCTTATAGTGGTAGTTTTCCCCGCACCGTTTGGGCCGAGAAAACCAAAAATCTCCCCTTCTTTTACTGTAAAACTTATATTATCAACTGCAGTAAAGCTATTAAACCTTTTAGTTATTTTTTTTGCTTCAATTATATTCATCTTTATAAAAAATGACCTTAGATACTTTTTTTACCTGTATATACCAACTTATTATTATATTAGTTAATAAACTTGTTAACAATCCGGAAGGATCCGGCCTAAATTTGACCCTTTAGCAGGCCCCAAACAGAAATATGCTGCATTTTTAAAAAAAACCATAAACAGGCAAAACCGCCTATAAAATTTTACTTGCAAAGACCTTTTGCCTTAGCTAAATAATCAGGACCCATCTAAAAAATAATCTAATAAAGTGTAGCCTTTTTCAACAATTTTTCCATTTTTCTGGGGATAAAATTCATCAAAAACATTGGATGGGTTATCTCTTATATCCCTGCTGCTGTAAATTAAGAAAGGCACCGGATCCCGGCTATGGGTTCTCACTGAAATTGGGGTAGGGTGGTCCGGCAATACCATTATTTTAAAATCATGGCCTAAATTTTTTAAAAACCTAAATACTGGCCCTATGATTTCCCGGTCAATAATTTCTACCGCCCTTATTTTGCAGCCAATATCGCCCTGGTGGCTGCATTCATCCGGAGCTTCCACATGTAAATACAAAAAATCTATCTCTTTTAACCCTTCCATGGCAGCTTCAGCTTTGCCTGAAAAATTGGTATTAATATTTCCGGTAGCGCCCTCAACATCTATAGGCTTTAGCCCAGCACAAATTCCAATGCCTTTAATTAAGTCCACCGCAGATATAACCGAACCCTGGATCCCAAATTTTTCATAAAAGGGTTTCAGCCGGGGAAGTCTTCCCTGCCCCCATATCCATATGGAATTTGCCTGCCTTAACCCTTGCTGTTTCCTTTTTTTGTTTACAGGATGCCCTTCCAATATTTCAACGCTCTCATGCATTAACTTGTGTAAAATACTGCCATTTTCACCTTTAGGCAAATAGCCAGATATCTTCTTTCCCAAGATGTCATGGGGAGGAGTAAGACTGAAATTATCCGGTCCATTTTGCCAAATCATTATATGCCTGTAGCCCACTCCGGGATAAAAGCTGATAGATCCACTACCAAGCTTTTTGGCAACCGACCTTATAATTTCCCTTGCTTCCCCTGTTGTAATATCGCCAGCACTATGGTCCACCATTACTCTCTGGCTATAGCCACGCCCTCCGGATAAATTAACCAGGTTACATCTAAAACTAACATCTGAAGGCTGCAGCTTAAGCCCCATGCTGACAGCTTCCAGCGGAGACCTTCCAGTATGGTATCTGGCAGGGTCATATCCCATTACAGAAAGGTTTGCCACATCACTTCCCGCAGGCATTCCTGCAGGGATAGTATTTACCATGCCCACTTCCCCGTGGGCTGCAAGGAAATCAATATTGGGCTTATTTGCCACTTGAAGGGGTGTTTTGTTGCCTAAACTTTTTATCTTGTAATCTGCCGCTCCATCCACAAGGACCACTAGGTATTTCATTTATGCCTAACTGATGTTTAAAATATTTTTAATAGCCTGCCTCATCCTACCTTTTTCTATTGCCTGCCTATGCAATACTTTCTTCTGGCCAATCCCTTCTATCCTGGCAGGGATACCTCTCCCGGTTAGCCTGGAAAGCTTGTCAATTAAGGCTATTTCGTCTTTGCCCTCAACCTTTCCCCCAATAGCCTTTATCACGGCTGCAGGAAACTTAAAAGGACTGGCAGTAGCCACAATCACATTTTTCCTCCCGTCGCCAGTATCATCCAGGTACTTACGGTATACGTCAAAGCCTACCGCAGTATGGGTATCAATAAGGTAGCCCAGATCAAAGTATGCAGACTTTATTGCCCCCAAGGTATCCTCTTCGGTAGAATAGCCGCCATAAAAGCAGGAAAGCCCTTCCTTCATTTTCTGGCTAATTTCATATCTTCCCCTGCTATTTAAGCTATCTATTAAATTTTTAACCATAGAGGAATCATGGCCGCTTATATCATACAGCAGCCTCTCCAGATTGCTGGACACCAATATATCCATAGAAGGGGATGAAGTTAAAACCAAATCCCTGTTCCTATCATATATTCCGGTATTTATAAAATCATAGAGCACATTATTTATGTTCGAAGCACAAATAAGCTTGCCTATTGGTACCCCAATTTTCCTGGCATAATAAGCAGCAAGGATATTTCCAAAATTACCCGTGGGGACAGTAAAATTAATTTCCTCGCCTCCCCTTATTTCTCCCTGTTTTAACAGCATCCCGTAAGCATAAACATAATAGACAACCTGGGGAACCAGCCTGCCAATATTTATGGAATTGGCAGAAGAAAACATATACCCCTGCTTTGCTAATTCTTCCCTGAAGTTTCTGTCTTTAAATACTTCTTTTACCTTGTCCTGGGCATCATCAAAATTTCCTTCAATGGCAATAACATGGGTATTTTCCCCTTCCTGGGTTACCATTTGCCTTTCCTGGATTTTACTTACCCCCTCTTTGGGATAAAATACTAGTATTTCAGTTCCCCCAACTCCTGAAAACCCTTCCAGGGCTGCCTTTCCAGTATCCCCCGAGGTTGCGGTAAGGATGACAATTTTTTTATCTATTCCAAGCTTCTTTACTGAAGTTTTTAACAAATGGGGTAAAACTGACAATGCCATGTCTTTAAAAGCAAGAGTGGGCCCGTGGAATAATTCCAGAAAATAAAAGTTTTTTTTCTTTACCAGGGGAGCAATTTCAGTGCTTGCAAATTTATTATCATAAGCTTTAGCTGCAGCATCCCTTAATTCTTTTTCTGAAAAGTCAGGCAAAAACTTTGACATAACATAAAAAGCAAGCTCCTGGTAGCTTAACTCTGTAAGCTCTTCCCACGGCCTATCCAGTGCTGGAAAAACCGTAGGCACATACAGGCCGCCATCTTCAGCAATTCCGTTTACAATGGCAAAACATGAACTCTTCTCTTTATATGTATCCCTGGTGCTTTTATAGTAAACTGCCATTAGCCCAGGTCCTCAACCCTTATAGAATTAAGCACATTAATTACCACGCCAAGATTTCCCGCTTCATCAATAGCCTTGTAGAAATTCTTATTTACCACTTCATGGGTTATGAAGATGAGCCTAGCTATGTCTTCTTTTACTGATTGTTTTTGAATCATTGATTTTATACTGACTGAATTATCACCAAAAACCTGTGCAATTTTTGCCAGAACTCCAGGCTTGTCCACTACATCCATGAGTATATAAAACTTGCTGATGTCCTCTTCGGTAGGCTTTATTTGCTTCTTTTCGAAACAGCTGCAGCCATATATTTTGCCCTTTTCCTGCCGGTTATAATTCCTGGCAATTTTTATGATATCTCCTACAATCGAGCTGGCTGTAGGCTTATCTCCTGCTCCCCGGCCATAACTCATTACCTGATCTACATAATTTCCATAAACATAAATGGCATTGTAGGTATCAACAATAGAAGCCAGTATATGCTCCCTGGGGACCAGGGCAGGATGTACCTTAACGATAATTTGACCATCCTCTTCTATCCCAATTGCCAGCAGCTTTATCTTATACCCCAATTCATTTGCATTCCCTATATCATCCCTGGTTATCCTGGTAATTCCTTCCCTATATACATCTTCAAGGACCACCCTGGAATTAAAGGCAATGGAAGAAAGTATTGCCAGCTTGCAAGCAGCATCATAGCCCTCGATATCTGCAGAAGGATTTGCCTTTTCGGCATAGCCTAAATCCTGGGCCATTTTAAGTGCTTCCTCAAAAGAAAGATTGTCCCTTTCCATCCTGGTCAGTATATAATTAGTGGTCCCATTTACTATGCCCACAATTTTAGTTATATTATTTGATGCCAGAGAGGACTTCAGGGGCCCAATTATAGGTATACCCCCGCACACGCTAGCTTCAAATAATATGTCGACATTGTTTTTATCCGCCAACCCAAAGAGCTTCTGTCCCTTATTTGCAATAAGATCCTTGTTGGCAGTCACCACATATTTTCCATTGGCCAATGCCTTGCTTACAAAATCATAGGCGGGGACAATGCCCCCCACCAATTCAACCACAATATCGATGTTTTCATCCTCTATAATATCTAAAGCATTATTGCTAACCTGGACATCAGACCTTTTCCTTAAAGCCTTTACCTTGCTCAGGTCTTTTTCAACCACCTTGGTTATGTTCAGCCTTTTCTTTATTTTCTTTGCTATATAGTCTTTCTGCTTATCTAAAAGTGAATAAACTCCGCTGGCTATATAGCCATAGCCGATTAATCCTATATTTATATTTTCATTATCATTCATACAAACCACTATTCCCTGTTATTAAATCTTTGTAGCTTTCCCTTTGTACCCATATCCAGCTTTTTCCATCTTCAACAGCCACCACAGCACTTTTAGTCTGCCCATTATAATTACTGGCCATAGCAAAACAATAAGCTCCGGTTGCTGTAACTGCAATTAAATCACCTTTAGCTAATATTGGCAACTTTATATCATCAATTAGCACATCTCCGCTTTCACAATGCTTGCCTACAACTGTATAATTTTTTTGTTCGCCCCCCCCATTCATCCTATCTGCAATAAAAGCCTCATATTCTGCCTGGTATAATATAGCCCTTATATTATCAGACATCCCCCCATCAACGGCAGCATAATTTACAATTCCGGGAATTTCCTTTATAACTCCAACCTCATACAGGGTTATTCCCGCATTTCCCACTATAGACCTCCCCGGCTCAACATATATTTTTTCAATGTCTATGCCATATTTTTTCTGGCTTTTGCTAACCGCTTCAGAAATAAACTTGGAAAAATCTGAAATTGTGGGAGGCTTATCCTCCTTGGTATACTGTATACCCAGGCCCCCGCCAATATTTAGGTGGCTTATCCTTGCCCCCAGCTTACTTTCCGCTTCCTTTATAAACTTAGACATAACTTCAATCAGCCTCCCGTAAGAGCTCAAGTTAAATATTTGGGAGCCGATATGGCTATGCAAACCTATTAAGTTTAAGCTTGCAATATTTTCCGCCTCCTTAACTGCATCCAGGGCAACAGACTTATGAATACCAAAGCCGAATTTGGACTTAATCATCCCTGTCTGTATATATTTATGGGTAGAGGCTTTAATGCCCGGGGTAATTCTTAACATTATATCCTGCTTTTTTCCTAACTGCCTTGCCAGCTTTCCCAAAACCTTAAGTTCATCAAAATTATCCACTATAAAGCAGCCCACATTATTTTCCAGGCCATACCTTATTTCTTCTTCTGATTTATTATTGCCGTGGAAATAAATTCTTTCCGGGGGAAAACCAGCCTCCAGTGCCATAAACAATTCCCCTCCAGTAGATACATCTATGCTTAAGCCTTCCCGTTCTATAAGCTGGCAGATTGCCTTGCAGGAAAAAGCCTTTGAAGCATAAATTATCTCGCTAGCAATATCGCCAAAACTAAAACCTTCCAGGTAATCCCTGCACTGCTTTTTGATAGTAGCAATATCCATCACATACAGCGGGGTGCCATACTTTTCCTTCAGCCGGGAAGCACTCAGGCCCCCAATTTGTAAATTGCCGTCTTTTTTAACTTGTTTAGTAATAGGAAATAACATAGCTTAACCTTTCTTGCCTACATTTTCTTTGGAGCGCTTATGCCAATTAATTTAAAACCGTTTAATAAAACCTGCTTTACCAGCAGTATAAGGGCCAGCCTGTCCATATTGATTCCAGTTTTGTTAATTACCCTGTAGTGGTTATAAAAATAATGGAATTCAGAAGCCAGCCTGTAAAGGTACTGGGTTATAAAATAGGGGGCATTATTTACACAACCATTATAAACTTCGTCTGGAAAATAAATCAGGAGCTTGGCCATATTTCTTTCAGTTTCAGTGGTAAATTTCAAGCTGTCTACACTGATATCTGCAAGTGAGAAATTATCAATATCAAAATTGGTGTTCTCCCTTATGTTTTTGAGTATGCTTTCTATCCTTGCATGGGCATACTGGACATAATAAACAGGATTCTGGTTTGATTTCTGCTTGGCCAGATCAATATCAAAATCCATAGGGGTATCAAATGAATTCATAGAAAAAAAGTACCTTACTGCATCTGTGCCTACTTCTTCGACTAGATCCCTTAAGGTATAAACCTTGCCCTTCCTCCTGGACATTTTAAGCACTTTTCCGCCCTTGATAATCCTTACCAGCTGCCCTATTATTATAATCAGGTTTTCTTTGCCAATGCCTAATGCTTCTGCAGTAGCCTCTAGCCTTTTAACATAGCCGTGGTGGTCAGCCCCTAATATATAGAACAAGGAATCAAAACCCCGCCCAGCCTTATTTATCAAGTACATGATATCTGAAGCAAAATAAGTGGGCAGCCCATCTTTTCTAATTATTACCCTGTCCTTATCATCACCATACTGCCCTGACTTAAACCATAATGCGCCTTCCTTCCTGTATGCCAAACCTTCTTTTTTCAGTCTCTCAATAACTTTTTCAAAATTACCTTCCCCATACAGGGTGCTTTCCCTAAACCAGGTATCAAATTCAACCCCCATCGAGGATAAAGTATCCTTGATGGATGACACCATAATATTAACAGAAGCTCTCTCCAGCTTTGCTAAATCAGCATCCAATCCTCCGTCTATTTTTACCAGAAAATCTTTTCCATGCTTTTCTATTATCTTTTCAACTACTTTTTCCACAGTAGCCCTGGGGTATCCATCTCTGGGGTAAGCCAAATCATTTCCAAAATTGGCCAGGTACAGGCATCTGACACATTGGCTAAATTTTTTTACCTGGGTCCCATAATCATTGACATAATATTCTCTTTCTACATTATAGCCACTGGCCTCATAAAGATTTGCCAACACGTCTCCCAGCACCCCCCACCTTCCATGGCCGATATGCAAACTTCCCGTGGGATTAGAACTGACATATTCAAGGTTGACTTCCATCCCCCTGCCAGAATTATTCCTACCATAATTCTTATCTTTTACCTCGGCAAGGCTGGATAAGATAAATTTCTCCCTAAGGTTAAAATTAACAAACCCCGGTTTTGCCACATTAACATCCCCAATCTCATCCCAAGCCTTTATGGCTTCTTTTATACTTCCGGCAATTTCCAGGGGGTTTTTCTGCAGGGGCTTGGCCAGTACCAGGGCAGCATTAGTAGAAAGATCCCCAAATTTTCTGTTATTAGGTTCACTTAAAGTTACACCCTTTGCTATGTTGTTGCCAATATCATCTGATAAGGTATTTATATATTTAACCAGCCTGGCTTTTAGGTCATTTATTATCAATATGTTCCCTCCTGGAGCCGATGACCGGACTTGAACCGGTAGCCTGCTCATTACGAATGAGCTGCTCTGCCAATTGAGCTACATCGGCAATTTATTTAACTTCTCACCCTTTATTATTTTCAGGCCCTACAACTTCTATATCATCTAGCGGGACTGCCTTTTTGGTCTCAGTTTCAAGCTCCACTATTACACAATTTTTAAGAGGCTCATAATTGCATATGGTTCCCACTCCTACACTGGTTTTCACCCTGGCACCCAGTTCCGGCACCTCCCCCATGAACTTCTTGTAGTCTTCATATTCATATTTCAGGCAGCACATTAACCGGCCGCAAATTCCTGATATTTTCAAAGGGTTTAATGGAAGGTTCTGGTCCTTAGCCATTTTAATTGAAATAGAGTCAAAGTCCTTTAAAAAGCTCTTGCAGCACAATTTCCTTCCACAAGGGCCCAAGCCACCTATAATTTTTGCCTCATCCCGGACCCCAATCTGTCTCAACTCTATTCTCATTTTAAAAGTTGAAGCAAGCTCTTTTACCATTTCCCTGAAGTCTACCCTTTTCTCTGAAGTGAAATAAAAAATCATCTTGCTCTTGTCAAATAAAACATGGACATCAACAAGTTTCATGGGCAAATTGTATTTATCAGCCAATCTTTCAAACTTTTTTATTCCCTCTTCTTCCTTATTTTTATTAATCTCATCCACCGACAAGTCATAATGGGTAGCCCTCCTTATCACTTTGCTTAAGGGGGTTGAAATTTCCTCTTCATCTATATCCTGGGGAGGAGCCACCACTTCCCCGATTTCCAGGGAATCTTCCAAATGGCATATTACTTTATCCCCCACATTTACAGAGATACTGTTGCTGTCATAATAATGTATTCTTCCATTTTTCCTAAATATTACACCTACACAAAGTCTCATATATATCCACCTCGCAAAAACACCTGCAATCTTATCACAAATTCTATTTTCTAATAAAAAAATTATTATATCAAAAAACTCACATCTTACCTAATTTATAGGGGTAGCCATGAAAGTATTTTTTTTTTTAGAATTTGGCTAAAAATATTTCCATTTTAAAAAATAAAGATTCTTATTAAAATATATAACAAATATTTAATATATTAAGGGAGGCAAAATGGCAGACAATGACAAACCCCATGGACTCGCAATCGCTTCACTGGTTACAGGTATCCTTTCTATAATATCCTTCATAGCAGGTATACCCTTAGGAATTGCAGGAATTGTTTGCGGAGCCATTGACTTAAACCGCATCAAGAAAGGAACATCCAACAAAAAAGGCAAAAAGATGGATGTAGCCGGTATAATAACGGGGGCAATTGGCATTATTATCCAGATAGTGCTAATCATCCTGGCAGTAGTTATTGGAATTAGTTACATGAATTACTAATATGACAAACAGCGCCATCCTGTCTAAATATAGGCAGGGTGGCCATCTAACTTTTTCTATAATATCAAGCGGCAATAACCAACATGGGCTTTTCTGTAGCCGGGATATTGATATAAGGAATTTATATCAAAACATTTTTTAATTTTAATAGAATATTATCCAAGGCTAGCTCGTAATTTATAGAACTATCCAGGTACTGCCTGTTTTTTTCGATTAATTCTAGCATTTTAAAAATTCTTAATATATCGGGATCATTTACATTTTTTTTTAAGAAAATGTAATTTCCTTCAATATTTAAAGCATTTTTGCTAGCTCCGCAGCTTATAGATACTATATCTTCTAACCAGTTGGAAAGATAATTAAATGCTCTTTGTATTACTTTCTTTTTTAGCCTGCTTATATTTCTTTTTTGCCTGCCTTCAATAATCTTAATATAGCTATCTGGTTCTCCACTTTTTTTTACCCTTTTTAACTCTTTAGCCATTTCATGCTTTAACTCTTTTTCAAGCCTGGATATAAACCCGCTAACTTTAACAGTAATATCCAGCGGTGCCCCCTTATTGCCCAAAAGCATTTCTCCCAAACCCTCTCCCACAGCTTCTTCCAATGGCCCAAAATCTATTTGCCTTACAGATTCATCTTCAGTAAAATTCCAACTGTATCCACTGCACCTTGAAATTATAGTGGAAAGAAGCTTTGCCTTATCTCCGGTTAGCAGCACAAAAAGGCAATCTATATCAGGGGGGTCTTCCAGGGTTTTTAACAGCTTATTTGAGGCTTCTTCATTCATGGTTTCAGCCTCTTTTATAATTATTATTTTCTTCCCCTTCTGGTAGGAAGTAAGTGAAGAGAAATTCTGTATTTGTTTTATTTTATCCACAGTCAGTATATTTCCTTCTGCTTCTGCAATAAACAAGTTGGAATGAATGCCCTTGAGGGTATTTTTGCAAACCGTGCACTCCCCACACCCTCCACTTGGGCAATTGACAGCAGCAGCAAAATTTAAAGCAAAGCTGAACAAGTAGCCGTGGCTGCTGCCCGAAAAGAGGAATGCGTGGGATAGGTTACCACTTTTTATGTTTTCCTTTAGAAGCTTTAGTTGCGAATAATTTTTCTTATCATCTTTTAAAAAATCCAGGTTATCTAATGTGCCCATCTGTCCTTTAACTCTTTTTCCACCTTATCTTTTATTATCCCAAATATACTTTCTATATCTTTTTCACCGTCTATTACCACAAATCTTTCCGGAAAATCCCTTGCCAGTTTTAGGTAACCTTCATAAACTTTTTTCTTAAATTCAGATTCCTCTTTTTCCATCCTGTCTGCCTCCATGCCTTTTTTCCTTATCTCCCCCTCATCTGCCCTGACTGAAAGCAGGAAAGTAATATCCGGAACTAAGCTGCCAGTTGCCCATAAGCTCATATCCAATATCTTCTTTTTTCCAAGATTTCTTGCTATTCCCTGATACACGACAGTAGAATCAAAAAACCTGTCACAAATTATAATTTTCCCCTCATCCATGGCAGGGTTGATAACTTTGGAAACCAGTTCGGCTCTGGAAGCCAGAAACAAGAAAGTTTCAGCTTTAGGAGTAATATGCAAACCTTTAGTATTTAGCAGTATCTTTCTTATCTTTTGCCCAACCTTAGTTCCCCCGGGCTCAATAGTAGAAATAACTTCATGGCCTTTTTCCTTAAGGTAGCTGCACAATAGCTTTATCTGGGTGGTTTTGCCCGAACCATCAAGTCCTTCAAATGTTATAAATAGACCCTTCACTTTGAAATATAAAGATTATATTTACAATATTCTAACATGGTAAAAACCCTAAAAGGGCAGCCTTATTTCTTCTTATTTTCCATATACAACTTAGCCTGGTACATGAATGCTTCCAGCCTGGTTTCGGTTGTACCCTGCTCTAGCCCATCAAAAGCTAGATTCAGCCATGGAACTTTGTATTTTTCCCTTATCCTTTTGGAAGTTGCTGTAACAATGGTACCTGGCATACAGGTAAAAGGCATCACATTTATAATGCCATGGCATCCCTCTTCAATCCAGGTAACAGATTTTCCTACACTCAATGCAGCTTCCCCAAACCATTTTATAATATAAGGGGAAGCATTATCCCAGGTATTATAAATATCGTAGTCCTCTTCTCTTATAAATCCCTGTAGGGGAGCATCAAGTTTTTTTAAATAACTATTTATTATCCTGTAGTTTATCCTGTTTGAAATAAAAAACCTTACAGACCTTAAATAATCTGTAGCTAATCCTGCTAAGTTTTCCTTTCCCTTATACCTGTTGCCATTAAAGCTAAACGAATTTAGCATCTTAAATAACAGGTCATTTTTCTTTACATGGTTATCCAGCTTGCTGGTGGCAGTAGTGTGGCTAAACCATTCAGAAATATTGGGAATCTCAACTTCTCCCCCCAGCCTTTCCACGCTACTGACTATCTCATTATTGCTATAAGGATGGTTCCTTACATAAATCTCTCCTACGATTCCAATAAGAGGCTTCCTCTTCGCCCTGTTTACTTCTATACCCTCAAAATCTTTTCTTGCATCCTTTAAGGTTTCCAGCAGCTTTTTAAACAGGCTTCCATATTCCTCTTCTTCTACCAGTTTTAACACCCTGGCAATATACTCCTGGTATGCCTTTTCTGCAGAACCTTTCCTTATTTCATAAGGCTTGGTATGCCTCAGCATCTTATAGATATTATCCATTGTAAATACACCCTGCAAGGCCCTTAAAAGCAGCTTAAAGCCCCTTCTTCCATCCATGTCATACTGTTTATAGAAGCTCCCACTTTCTGGAGCGCCGGGTGAAATTATGGGAACATGATCATGGCCCAGTTCCCCGATTATAATGTTTTGTAGTTTGTTATACTGTCCAAACCTGCAAGGCCCATAAGTTAGGGGCATAAGGAATGCACAGCTCTTGGGATCATTATATTTTAAAGTTTTTAAAATATCCCCGGTAGTTATGATAAAGGGGTAACATTCTTTTCCCAGAGTGTATCTCCTGCCAAGCTCCAGAGTCTCATCATCGGACTCCATTACCTCGGCACTTATCCCTTCATTCTTGAATGCAGCGCTAATTGCATAAGCGCTGTCACTCATATAAGGAATATATATGGTCCTTTTCTGCTCTTTCTTAAACACCGGATGCGCACTTTTAACCGCGGTGGGCTTAAAATCCTTCCTCCCCCTTATATTCCTCAAGGAATCTACAAAAGCCTCACATCTTGTAACCACTCCTGCCCCGCCTGTATGCTCATCTATTTCTATTCTTAAAAATGGCTTATTCATTTCCCTCTCAAAATACTGCAGAATAAATGAATCCGGGCCACAACCAAAATTGGTCAGATAAGCCCCGTAAAGCCTCTTGTCTCCCTTTATTATTTTAGCCGCACTAATAATCCTGTCACCAAACTCCCAGTAAAGGTTAGGCCACTCTTTAGAAATATCCACCGAATCCAGAGGCAAAAAGTCCAGGGGAATAACTTTCATTCCAGTCTCCCTCAGTTTCTTGGGTATATCCATGCTTATGCTCCTATCACAGCTATTATAGGATCTTGAAACCACTACAATTGCTGGCTCGTCTTCCCCCAAGCTGCCGAGAACTTCTGCTCCCTTTTCCTTTAACAGGCTGTAAAAATTATGCTGGGCCTGGTAAGCGCTGCTTACGGCTTCTTTTATGCTCCGGGTTCCAACCCCCAGGTCTTTACCCAAGTTTTTTAGCTGCTTTTCTTTTACATATCCTTCATAGCTAAAATTAATTATGGGGTCTAATACCTCAACCCCTTCCAGGTCTATAGCAGCCTTAACTATGCAGGGCATTCCCTGCACAAAGGGGCAAGGATAGCTTCCAGTCCTGTCTCCCTTAATTGCATGTTCCTTTCCCGGCATATCCCTAATAGTGGGCAGGAACAGGTAGTCAACACCTTTTTCCATTAGATTATGGACATGCCCCAGCATCGCCTTCATGGGAAAACAGGTTTCCGCAATTACAGACTGCAGGCCTTCCTGTATAATTTTCTTATTGGTCTTCTCTGATAGAACCACCTCAAAACCAAGGCGGTCAAAAAATGTGCTCCAGAAAGGATAAAATTCATAGGTTAACATGGTAAAAGGTATGCCCACCTTTTTAGCCCCCGGATTTCCTTTAAGCTTGGATGAGCCCAGTAGTATTTTTTCCCTTTCTTCGAAGTAATCAGGGAGGCTGCTTTTCTTTGCCTCTGATTTTTCATATTTTTCACACCTTCCGCCATAATACAAAGGAGCCTCCCCTTCAATTGAGACCCTTTTTATGTCACAGCGGTTGGCGCATCCCTTACATTCAAAAGATTTTTGGGAATAGCCCACTTTTGCGATTTGCTCAAATCCCCTGAAGTTAGTATTGTCCTTAACCTTTTCCAGGGCCACAATCGCAGTACCTATAGCTCCGGTTACTTCATGGTCAGGGGGAACTATTATTTCCTTGCCCAGGTAGTTTTCAAAAGCTGCTACCACTGAATGGTTAAAAGCTACTGCCCCCTGGAAAAATATTTTCTTACCTATCTTTTTTCTCCCCACTACCCTGTTTATATAGTTCATTACTATAGAATAAGAGAGGCCAGCTAAAATATTATCAACCTTGGCCCCTTTTTGGTAATGTGAATAAACATTGGTCTCCATGAAAACAGTACATCTCTCACCAAGGTCTAGAGGGTTTTTGGCCTTCAGTGCAATGTCAGCAAAGTCCTCAATCTCTAGGTCAAACCTTTCGGCTTGCTCTTCCAGAAAAGATCCTGTGCCGGCAGCACATACTTTATTCATTTCAAAATCAACCACTACTCCATCTTCTAAAGATATGAATTTAGAATCCTGGCCCCCTATCTCAAAAATAGTGTCTACCGACTTATCAATTGCAGCTGCTGCAGTGGCCTGTGCAGTTATTTCATTAATTACGCTATCAGCCCCTACAAAGTCCCCTATAAGGTATCTCCCCGAACCTGTTGTGCCTACTCCCTTGACATTGATTCTGGATCCCACCTTGCCGCCTATTATCTTGATTCCCTTCCTTACAGCCTCTATGGGCCTGCCGGAAGTCCTCAGGTAACATTTGGCAATAAGTTTTTTATCCTTGTCTATGGCCACAACATTAGTGCTGATTGAACCCACATCTATTCCTATATAAGCATCTATTTTCTTATCTCCGAATTTATAACCATTCCCGCTCTGCTCCGGAAGAACAGATTTTTCTAAAACCAGAGGCTTAAAAGTTTCCCTTTCATATTTGAAGCTGGAAATATAGTTTTCAATAGAATCTATTATTTTACCTATGTCAGTTGCCTGCTTTTTTCCCACAGTACTGATAGCTGCTCCTATAGCCCCCATGGATGCATTATGTTCCGGTATTATTAATTCTTCCCCTAAAATATCGGAAAAAGCCTTTACCATGGCCCTATTATAGGAAACCCCGCCGCAGAATATAATGGGGGGGTTAAACTTCTTGCCCTTTACAATACCTGATTTAAAACTCCTGGCCATAGCATAGCACAGCCCCAATATTATGTCCTCATCCTTGGCAGCTTCCTGCTGCAGGTGTATCATGTCCGTTTTGGCAAATACGCTGCACCTACCCGCTATGGCTTCCGGGCTTTTTGATTTTAAAGCCAGGTCAGCAAACTCTTCTATGCTCAGCCCGAATCTGGTAGCCTGCTGGTCTAGAAAAGACCCCGTCCCAGCCGCACACAGCTCATTCATTGCATAATCCCCAATTGCCAGGTCTATAAATTTGGAATCCTGGCCTCCTATCTCAATTACAGTTGAAGCTTGGGGATAGAAATCCCGGGCTGAATTCATCAGCGCCTCTATCTCATTTATAAACGGAAAGCCCGCTGCCCCCGCAATGTTTTTTGCGCTTATTCCAGTAAAAGAAACTCCACCTAAATCCCGGCTCCCATATTTTTTGGCTATTTCCCTTAAGTCCCTTATTAATGCCTTCAAAGGCTCGCCGTGATGCCTGTTATAAGGAAGGATGTCAACAATTTCTTTATCCTGGCTAACTATTGCCCTGTTTAGGCTTATCGATCCTATGTCATAGCCAATATATAATTTCATCTTTTCCTCATAAGTTAATATAAAATGATTATGTTATGCTAACAATATTGGTTGCATACGTCAATATATCCAAAAAGCAGAAAACCTTAAAAAAAACAGTACTGCCAACACAATATTTTTCTGCTACCTATTTAGGGGTATTATAACAAATTTGCTTTAACAGTTGCATTAATTAAAGATAAAAACCTTAAGTTTTTGACAGGCTTCCTTTCCTAATTTTGACTATTAATAAAAAAAATTATATTATGGATATGGTTCCATATATATAACAGGTGGTTTAAATGGCTTTAAAAAAAACAACCTTGCTTTTCGAAAAAGATGTTTACGAAATATTAAAACAAAAATCAAAACTAAATAATGTCTCCATTGGAGAGATGGTAAGGGAAGCTGTTACCAACTACTACGGGATTAAAACTAAGCAGGATAAGAACAAAGCAATGGAAAAACTGTTAGAGCTGGAATGTGAAGTCCCCCAAAAATATGAAGACCTGGAAGAGGAGATAATAGAGGGGATACTGGATGAGAACTAAATTAAAGGTATTTATTGATTCAAATATTCCCATGTATGCCATTGGAAAAAACCACCCTTACAAGCAACCAGCCATAAAAATTCTTAATGACATAGCAGACGAAAAGATATTTGCGGTGAGTTCATGTGAGGTTTTCCAGGAAATACTTTACCGTTATAATAAAATAGGAAAAATCCAGGTGGGTTTACAGCTCTTTGATAATTTTTATGGAATTGTTGACGAAGTGCTCCCCATAAATTATAAAATAACAGAATCTGCAAGATTAACATTGGAAAGAAAGCATAATAAAGGTATAACCTCAAGAGACTGCATCCATTTTTCCACCATGCTCTACTATGGAATAAACTATATAGCCAGTTTTGACACGCATTTTAAAACTTTTAAGGAAGCCAACTACTACCACTAGCCCTATTTAATTGCTTTAATATTTGACTTTATTTTTTAATAATATAAGCTATGCAATTGAAAAGTTAGCCAATTTCTTTTAGGAGATAAAGTGATTAAATTACTGGCAACAGATGTAGATGGCACCCTGTATAATAAAAAAGATAAAATTAGCCGTAAAAACAAGAGAGCCATAAGAAAATGCCTGGATAAAGGGATAAAAGTTATGCTTTCTACAGGCAGGGGCATTTTTTCTGCAAAAAAAATAATAGAAGAGCTGGGATTAAAAAACTATCATGTTCTTTCCAATGGTACATTGATAGTTGACGAAAACCTAAATAGAGTAGAATACCTGACCCTTAAAAGGGATAGTTACAAGAAAATCGTAGAGCTTTCCAGAAAGCTAAAAGAACAACTAGTTGTAGCCACCCTGGATGGTTACATATTATTTGAAAAAGAGTACCTCGGGCTGGAAAATGAACTGGAAAAAAAAGAAAATAGCTTAAAGGTAGCAGACCTGCTTTCTGAAGACATATCAGATAAAGTGCTCCTGTGCACAATTATAAGCAAAGACAGCAAATATATTGACTGCAAAGGATTTAACCTTGGGGATAATATAAAGATAAGGAATGCAGGCCCCAATTTTATAAATTTTTTAAACAAAAATGGCGGTAAAACCTATGCCATAAAAAAAGTAATAAAAAAATTGGGCATAACTCCCAATGAATTCATGGCTGTAGGCGACGGGGAGAATGACCTGGGAATGATTAAATTAGCCAGGATTGGGGTAGCCATGGGCAATGCTTCAGAAGAAATAAAAATGGCCTCAGATTACACCGTTTCAGACAATGAAAACGACGGGCTGGCAGAAGCAATTGAGAAATTTTTAGGAATCTAGAGCCAAACTTTTTTCTATCATATACATATTTAATATGATAAAATTATTTCAAATGAAGAAAGCCATAATCCTTAAAATAATTCTGGTCATTTTAAGTTTACTTCTTTTATTTATTTCTGGCTGCGACCAAACCCTGATTGATATTTACACTCAATTGAATACAGACTATTCTGGAACAAGAACTGTAGAGCTGGCCATAAAAACCGAATACCTCCAAAGGGGTGAGGTGGTGTTGGTAGGCGACCAGACGCTTCACCAAAAGCTGATTTCCCTTCTCCCTAAAGGGGAGATAGAAACTTTTGAAGAAGAAAATTTCACTCATTTTAAGTCTACAGTTAAATTCAACGACGTAAATTTTTTAAAGCATGTATCAATTGATAATTTTTCTGAAAATCCTCCTGAAAGGTTCTATGCAAAAATGGAAAAGGAGGAGTACTTTTTTAACAGTGACTACTTTTTTACTGACTACATAGACATGAAACTAGACGATAAGCTAATCCAGACCTCTGAGATGAATTCAGATTACAGGAGATTTGATGACCTTATGTCTGCAGACCCCAACTTGTTTAGCATCACTTACCAGATAAAGTTTCCGGTAAGCATTGTTGATTCCAATGCAGACAAAATTGGAGACAACAATATCGCCATATGGAACATAAAATACGGCCAACAAAGAATTATAAATATTGAAGGTAAGAAAACAAAATTCCTTTCCTACTTCCTGGTAGTCATATTAGGCATTATAGGGCTTTTTGTGCTATTTATAGTATTTGCCCTCATATTCAGCTCCAGAAGAAGCAGAGGGATAAAATCTAAAAGAAAATCTATACATACTTATGACAACTATTTCAAACAGGACAAGATAAATGATGACTATTAACCTGCCACTGACAGAAGAGAAAATAAAGGAGCTAAGAGCAGGAGACATGGTGCTTTTAAGCGGAACAGTTTACGGTGCAAGGGATATGGCCCACCAGAGACTGATATCTGCAATAAACAATAAAAAAGAATTGCCAATAGACCTAAGGGGAAGTACTATTTTTTATGTGGGGCCGGCTCCCACTCCACCAGGCAGAAAAAGCGGGTCACTCGGACCCACTACCAGCATAAGGATGGACAACTTAACTGAGCCATTGCTAAAAAAAGGGATTAAGGCCACCATTGGAAAAGGCGCCAGAACCAAAAAATTCAGAAAACTTCTGGAAAAATACAAGGCAGTGTACCTAGTAGCCATCGGGGGGATAGCAGCCTACCTTTCAACTAAGGTAAAAGAAATTAAAAAAATAGCTTACAGCGACCTGGGAGCAGAAGCCATCTACAGGATTGAATTGGATAAATTTCCATTATTTGTAGCTTATGATATTTATGGCGGCGATATCTTTGAACATGCCCGCCTCAAAGAATGACAACCCAAAAATAAGGCCATGGGCAGCGTGGCCATATGGCAAGGTGCATACTCAATATTGCAGGCCAGGGCAGTAGTCCTGCCCCCCAATCCCTGGGGGCCAATATCTAACTGGTTAACCTTTGCTAGAATCTTTTTCTCAAGCTTTTTGTAATCCCTGTTTTTATTTCTTTCCCTTATATTCCTAAAACTAGCTTTCCTTGCCAGTTTTACAACCCCTGAAGCAGTTGAGCCCAATCCAATTCCCACAATAACAGGAGGACAGCACTTGCTAACATTATCTTTAACCGTCCTGCAAATTATCTCTACAATGTCTTCCTCTGCAGTTGAAGGATTAAGCATAAAAAGATAAGAGCAATTTTCACTGCCCCCACCCTTCAGGCAAACTTCTATATCAATACCCTCACCATCAAAATAGCTTATATCCAGGATAGCCGGATTATTATTCCCCGTATTTTCCCTTAAATAAAGAGGGTCATCTACTATGGATTTTCTGAGGTAATATTTACTGTAAACTTCTGCAATAACTTCATTTACCGTCCGGCCTAACTTATCCCCCCGGATGCAGATGTTTTTCCCCATCAATATATTTATATATACAGAGCCACAATCCTGGCAAAGAGGCAAGCTATCTTTTCTTGATATTTTTTCATTTTCCAGAATGTAATAAAGAATCTTTCTGGCAGTGGTATTGGGTTCAGCATTATAAGCTTTCTCTAATGCCTCTCTTATATCGTCCGGGAGATTAAAGCTTGCCTCAGCTATGAGCTGCTTTATTTTTTCTTTTATTTTTGTAATTTCTATATTTTTCATCTTTTCCAGGACATTCGGGATTTATACAAAGATTCCATGGCCTTCTTCCCTTGTTAATTACTTTAATTTTAGGATAACCGCAATGTTTGCACTTATCCTCAGTAGTAATTATAAGCCCCTTCTGGGGAAGAGAAAAAGTGTTCCTGCATTTGGGATAAGCATTGCACCCTATAAACCTTTTCTTGGACTTCCTGGATTTCCTGATTACCAGGTCCCCGTCACAGCCTTCCGCAGTGCACTTTCCAACTTTTAAATCCTCTTTTATGCCATTTTTGATTTCCCTGGCAATTTCATCTTTTTCCTTCTTCAGGTTAATCATTACATCCTTTAGCATCTCCCTGGATTTTTCTACTACTTCTTCCTTGGTCTCATCCCCGGCTGCAATTCCATCCATATCCATCTCCAGTTCCGAAGTCATATCCGAAGAAGATATTTTCTGGGCATGCTTCTTTAGCATCTTAATTACAGAAATTGCCTTCTCGTAAGGTTCAAGGGGATTACCTTTTAAGTACCCCCTGCTTATTAAATTCTGTATTATAGAGTGCCGGGTTGCTTTGGTGCCTAACCCAAGCTCCTCCATTTTTTCAACCAGCTTGCCCTGGGTGTATCTGGGTGGTGGCTTGGTTTCCTTATCAAGAATTTTCTTGCCAATAACATCAAGGATATCCTGCTCTTGCAGGGGAGGTATATACAAGTCTTTATGCTTATAATACGGATAAAACTGGGTCCAGTTTTTTTCGACCATATGGGACCCGGTAGCCACAAAAATTTGACCACCTGTATCTATTTTAGTAGAAACACTTTTAAGGATT
The DNA here is from genome assembly GCA_964423265.1 of uncultured Actinomycetota bacterium. GTDB lineage: Bacteria > Actinomycetota > Humimicrobiia > Humimicrobiales > Humimicrobiaceae > M55B165. Next base: position 93,882 of record CAYREF010000001.1, on the reverse strand, counting down.
GCTGCAGGCAGCAGGGTGGCAATAAACCTCCTTACCACCAGTTCATAAATCTTCCATTCATCTTTAGATAGTTCACTTTCTGCCGCCGGCGAGGTAGGATAAATCGGGGGATGGTCGGTTGATCTTTTTTTACCCCTTGAAGCCTTTATCTTTTTCTGGGAAAGCACGTGATTGCACATATTTTTAAAGTAATTAGACTTGCCTAACTCTTTTAAAACATTGGGAATATCCAGCGAAGAAGGATAGACTGTATTATCTGTCCTCGGATAGCTTATATAGCCATTCATATAAAGACTTTCTGCAATGTTTATAGTTCGGCTGGCAGTAAACCCAAACGCGTTTGCTGTAACTATCAGCCCGGTAGTGTTAAAAGGAGGGGGAGGCTTTACTTTCCGGTTTCTTTGCTTTACCTCAATGACTTTGCCATTTTTCCCTATATCATTATAGGCTTTTTCAGCCTGCTCCCTTTTGGTAAACTTTTTCCTTTTATGTCTTGCCTCAAATTCTTCACCCTTGCCGGTTTTCAGCATAACCTTTATAACCCAGTAGGGAGTGGGGACAAAATTCTTTATCTCTTCTTCCCTTTCTACAATCAGGGCCAGGGTAGGTGTTTGTACCCTCCCTACTGACAGGTATTTATCTTTTATTTGGAATGCGGTAAGGGAAATAAACCGGGTAAGGGTAGCACCCCATACCAAGTCTATGTCCTGTCTTGCCCTTCCAGCAAAAGCAAGGTTGGTATCAAGCTTTTCCAGTTTGGAAAAAGACTTGTTTAAATCCCTGGCAGTAATAGAGGAAAATTTTGCCCTCCTGGAAGAAACTATTTTGTTTACTTCCTTTACTACATTCAAGGCATCATAACCTATAAGCTCTCCTTCCCGGTCATAGTCGGTAGCAATTATTATTTCATCTGCTTCCTCAGAGATTTTCTTTAATGCCCTTATTATTTTCTTCTGGATAGGAAATTTTTCAATTTCTGCATCTATCAAATCAGTAGGGTCAATTTTGAACCAGTTAGCATATTTTTTGGGATAATCAACTTTTAGAATATGGCCCTTTAGCCCTATAACCTGGTAATCAGTACCTTCATGGCTGAAAATATAGGTGGGCACCCCATATACTTTTTTCTCCTTTAGGCCATTGCCGGAGAGTATCTTGGCTATTCTTTTAGCTGCTATTTCTTTTTCACTTATTATTAATTTCAATTTATTACTCCATAAAATAATCTCTTGAATGTGAAATAATATCATTAAAAAAGAAAAAATCAAAACCCATATCCTTAAATTTATTGGATTTTATTTAAAAATTAAGTTCTAGCCCATTATCATATTGCCTATTAGAAAAGTTAAGAGAAACTGCCATCTGGCATCAGTTTTCCGGATATGTTCCAAAATAACCCTATCCATTAGGAACAGTCTTTGGTTTTATATGCCCGCTTTAACTTAGAGGCAATAAAAATCTTTGCCTGAAAGCTATTGTAGCCCCATGACCCTTATTTCCCCTCTAAAAAGACCAGTTATTATTTAACTATTGCCGCTAACAGCCATCCTTGATATTAAATAATCCTTCTGTTTTAAGGGCTTTTGTTGCAATTATTAATACCGTCCTTAAAATATAATTTATTTGTTTTAATTTTATTAATGATGTTTTAAAATAACTAGTACTGTTTACAAAAATCTTTAAACATGAGTAACATAGAAATAGCATCTAGAATAACTAAACTTAAACAGCCAAAAGATGCTGTAATCCTTGCCCATAACTACCAGATTGGCGAGGTACAGGATATTGCAGATTTTGTGGGAGACTCACTGCAGTTAAGCATCCAGGCTGCCAAAACAAAAAACAGCATAATTGTATTCTGCGGTGTAAACTTCATGGCAGAAACTGCAAAAATACTCTCTCCGGAACGGAAAGTGCTTATGCCTGATAATTCAAGCACCTGTCCCATGGCAGATATGATCAGCCCAAAGCAATTAAAAGAGCTTAAAGACAAATATCCGGGAGCAGTAGTAGTCTGTTATGTAAACTCTACTGCAGAAGTCAAAGCTCTTAGCGATATTTGCTGCACTTCTTCCAATGCAATAGACGTAGTTAATTCAATACCCAAGGATAAAAAAATAATATTTATACCAGACAAATACCTGGGCAGTTATATTCAAAAGCAGACAGGAAGGGAAATGATACTCTGGAATGGATACTGCCCCACCCATGTAGTAATAAGCGCAAAGCAAATAGTTAAATTAAAAAAAGAATTTTTAGATGCGGTAGTGCTGGTGCATCCTGAATCCCCTCCTGATGTTATAGAGGTTGCAGATGCGGTTGCTAGCACCGGTGGAATGTTAAAGTACGCAAAAAAATCAAAGGAAAAAAGATTTATAATCGGTACAGAAACTGGGCTGATTCACCGTCTAAAAAAAGAAAACCCCAACAAAACCTTTATGGCTGCTACCAAGCAAGCTATTTGTCCCAATATGAAATTAATAAACTTAGAAAAAATCCTGTGGGCCTTAGAAGAAGAAAAATATGAAATTACCCTACCAGAGGAAATAATAAATAAAGCCAAAAAAGCCATTGATAAAATGATGGCTTTAAGCAAATAGACATGTTGCCCAGATATATCTTAAATCCTAAAGGTTACCAGAAAATCTCTAGCTACTGCAGCTGCATAGTAATAGGGAGCGGAATTGCAGGATTGTCCACTGCAATAAGGCTATCCAGACACCACAATGTAAAGATTCTCACCAAAAGCTTTTTACCTGAGTCAACCACCTGGTACGCCCAGGGAGGAATTGCTGCTTCTATCAAGAAACCCGATTTCTGGAAAAACCACTACCAGGATACCCTAGAAGCTGGCCAGGGATTATGTGACAGCAAGGCAGTTAAAATACTAGTAAAAAATGCCCCCAAAATGATTGAAAAACTTATAGAACTGGGAATAAATTTTGATATCTCCGGAGGGGAAATAAGCCTGACCACTGAAGGCGGGCATAGTTTCCCCAGGGTCCTGCATGCAGGGGGCGATGCAACCGGGGAAGAAATAGAAAGAAAGTTAGTAAGAAGTGCAAAAGAGTCTAAAAATATAGAATTTCGCACCAAGTATTTTGTAACCGATATATTAACCTTTAACCATAAATGTATAGGTGTTCTGGGCCTGGACCTTGATAAAAACCAGCTGGAGATACATCCCTGCTCGTACATAATTCTTGCTAGTGGGGGTATCGGCCAATTATATGAGCTTAGCACTAACCCGGATATTTCTACCGGAGACGGAGTGGCAATGGCATACAGGGCAGGAGCAAGCATTATGGATCTGGAATTTATACAGTTCCATCCTACTGTTTTTAAAACCAAAGACGAAAAGCTTTTCCTTATAAGCGAAGCCTTAAGGGGAGAAGGCGCATACCTTAGGGATTGCCAGGGACAAAGATTCATGGTAAACAAACACCCTAAAGCCGAGCTTGCCCCCAGAGACATAGTGGTAAAGGAAATGGTTAGAGTAATGAATAAAAGCGGCTGTAGTTATGTATACCTCGATGCTACCCATCTGCCCAAAAGCATGCTTAAAGTTAGGTTTCCCAATATAATTTCAAAACTTAGGGAAAACGGGCTGGACTTAAATAAAGACCTAATTAAGGTATCCCCAGCAGCCCATTACATGAATGGCGGAGTTAAAACAGACTATAATGGGCTGACTGATATAAGGGGGCTTTATTCATGCGGGGAGGTAGCAGCCACGGGAGCCCATGGAGCCAACCGCCTTGCCAGCAATTCCCTGATAGAAGGCCTGGTATATGGCTGGAAGATATATAATGGAATACATAAAAAGTTAAAAGATGGTAATGGCAATTCCCAGCAAATGAAGGGAAATATAGATGCAATTTTAGCTAAAAGCTACAATAGCAGTTTAAGCGGACATAAAATAGACAGCATTGATGAGATTATTGCAAAATTCAGGAAAATGATGAGTGAAAAAGTAGGAATACTACGGCAAAGACAGGGCTTGCAGGAAGCCAGTAAGTTTATAGACAGCTATATTTTAAACCAAAGCCTGTACAATAAACAGAATAAGGCAGCCCTGGAGCTACTTAACATGCTGACAGTAGCCAAGCTCATTGTAAATGCAGCCAGCATCAGAAAGGAAAGCCGGGGTACCCACCAGAGGAATGACTACCCTAAAAAAGATGACAAAAACTGGAGAAGGCATATAATACAGAAAAAAGATAAAATATTTTTCAAAGAGGTTGAATAATTGGGAAAAATAAAGAAAGAAGAAATAATAGAATTAATTAATTTAGCCCTAAGGGAAGATTTGGCAGGATATGGAGATATAACTACAAAATATCTATTGCCCGAAGACCATACCTCTTCTGCCTATATTATATGCAAGCAAAAAGACGGTGCCATCCTTTGCGGCATTGATATAGCATCGTATCTACTTACAGAAGTTGACAGCAAAATAAAGGGTGAAAAATTAAAGGATGATGCAGAGAAAATAAATACCGGCGATAAAGTTATGGCCATTAAGGGCCCAACTGCATCACTGCTTAAAGCAGAAAGGCCAGCCCTAAATTTTCTCCAGTACCTCTCTGGCATAGCTACCTTAACCAGCAAGTTTTCCAGTATAGCATCAAAACATGGCATAAAAATAGTTGACACCAGAAAAACAAAACCGGGATTAAGGAAAATAGAAAAATACGCAGTAAGATGCGGCGGGGGATACAACCACCGTTTTGGGCTTTTTGACGGGGTAATGCTAAAGGATAACCACATACGGGCAGCTGGAGGCCTAGCTAAAGCAGTAGAGAAAATAAGGAGGGAAATACCCCATACCCTAAAGATAGAAGTGGAAGTACAGAATTTCAAGCAGCTGGGTGAAGCAATAGAGTCAAAAGCGGATATAATAATGCTTGACAACATGGATAAAGACCAAATAAATGAAGCAACTAGCAGGGTAAGGGACAAAGCCAGAAAAGGAACCATAATAGAAGTGTCCGGTAATGTTACCCTAAAAAATTTGGAAGCAATATGTGCTACAAATGTAGACCTAATTTCCAGCGGCTATATAACCCATTCAGCTGAAGCTGCTGACTTTTCAATGGAATTTAAATGATTACCTTATCCCTAGCGCCTTTTTTAATTCAGGCAACTTCTTCCTGGTTGCTATTACTCCTTCTTCAATTATCTTTTTACCACTGGAAAAATCAAAAAAGCCGTAATCTCCTACTTTAGGCTTTATAACTATATCAGCATACTTGCAGTACATCTTGGTCATTTCCCTCTGTATTATATTAAAGCTGGTATTCAGTATTTCATAGGTGGTAATTTTATTTTCCCCATCCCTTACAAAGAAGTGCCTAAGCTTTTCTACTGCATTATCTTTTTCCTGTTTTGTTATATTCTGGTAATAACTCCTCACATCTTTTGTCCTTTCAGCTGAAATAGTTATACCTATTACAAAATCCAGGTCAAAAATCTTTATGGCTTCAGTGGGAAACGGCTCTATTACTCCGCCATCTACCAGAATCTTATCATCATAGAAAACAGGAGAGAAAAAGCCCGGAATTGAAATAGAGGCCCTAACCGCCTTTTTTAACTTCCCTGAAGACAGTATTACTTTTTTTTGGCTAATTACATCCACAGCCACACAACAGAACTTTTTTGTACACTCCCCGAATTCCTTTTCTCCAAGAAATTCATCAAGTATCTTTTCTACTCTCCTACCATTAATTATTCCCATCCTTGGCAAGGTAATATCAGAGAACATTAACAAGCTGCGCCAATCCATGGAATTTACATAATCTTCTATAGTTTGTAAGCTGGTGCCTGAGCAATAAAAAGAGCCGATAATAGCTCCCATGCTGGTACCGCTAATAGCATATATTTCCAACCCTAAATCTTCCAGCACCTTTAAAGCACCGATATGGGACAATCCCCTAGCAGCGCCCCCGCTTAATGCAATGCCAATCTTTTTTTTTCTGCCAGCCATTTCTATTTTCCTTCTACAATTTCAATAAACTTATTCACCAGGGAAGGATCGAACTGGCTTCCGGCATTTTCCTTTATTTTATCTATTGCCTGGCTTTTGGGAATGGGCTTCTTGTAAGCGCCACCATAAACCATAATATCAAAAGACTCAACAATAGCTAGTATCCTTGAAATAATGGGAATGCTATTGCCCGATAGGCCCTGAGGATATCCAGTTCCATCCCACCATTCATGATGTGAAAGAATTGCTTCCGATATATGAGACAGTATAGGCGAAGACTCAGTAACATTATAGCCGACTTCGGGATGTAGCTTTACCTTTTCCCATTCTTCATCGGTTAGGTTACCTGTTTTCTTTAAAATTTTATCTGGCAAAGAAATTTTGCCAATATCATGCAACCTTGCAGCTAGAGCCAGGTTTTCTAATTTAGCCTTGGGCAATCTTGCTTTTTTCCCTAACTGTACTGCCAGCTGCTTTACCCTTTCTATATGACCTTCCGGCTCAATATTTCTTCTAACCAGGTTTTTCTCCATTGAGGAAATAACTGACTCCAATATGCTTTTCCTGTTTAGCATCTTCTGTTTGTACATATTGTCTTCAGCCTGGTTTAAGATTTTTTTTATGCCCTGAGCTGGCTCCTTTTTAGTAGAGACCCCAATGGAAATGCTTACAGGTATCTCTTCGCTATAGGTTTTTTTGGCGGTACTGTTAATCCTTTCCACAATATTCATTAAAATCTTTTCCCCTGTCTGGGGCAAAAGAATCATGAATTCATCACCACCCCATCTAGCTATAATATCTTCAGTCCTGCACGCTTTCCTTAAAATATTTGCTACGCTTTTTATTAGCTTATCCCCCTTATAGTGGCCAAAGGCATCATTTACCAGCTTTAAATTATTTACATCGCACATTATTATGCTCAAAGGCAGCTGCCTCTTCTTATTTAACCTTTCCAGCTCTTCTTCAAAATAAGCCTTGTTGTATAATCCGGTCAAGCTGTCATGGAAGGACCGGTAATGTAGCTCCTGCTCATACCTTTTTCTTTTGGTTATATCCCTTGCTATCCCTTCATAATAAGCAGGCTTACCCTCAATGTATACCACTTTTGAATTTATTTCTGCCCAGAATACCGTTCCATCTTTTTTCCTTAGCTGGACCTCAAAAGATTTGCCCCTCTCCTTGGGCAGGGGTCTGTGGTCTTTTTTCACATACAGGTCTTTTTCAATATTTATCTTTAGGAGGTCTTCCTTGCTGTCATAGCCCAACATCTCAACCAGGGCAGGATTTGCATCTATGTACCATCCATCCAAAGTGCTTATATATATTCCATCCCTGGAATTATTAAATAAATCCCTGTACCGCCTCTCACTTTCCTTTAGTTTGCTTTCCATTTTTTTCCTGTCAGTTATATCAACAGAAATCCCCCCTAGAAGCATTTGCTCTTTAATTAATATGGGGAATTTATAGGAAAAGAAAACCTTATCCTTACCGTCTATTACCACTTTTTCCTCATCTTTTATGGGAGCTTTCATCTCCAGCACTTTCCTGTCATTTTCCCTGAATTTTTTTGCCACTTCTTTTGGCCACAAATCATAATCCGTCCTGCCCAGGTAGACTTCCTTCTTCCAGCCGAATTCTTCTACAAAAAAATCATTATAGAAAACATATTTTCCCCCTTCATCCTTAATGTAAGCAGCTCCCGGAAAGTATTTTGAAAAAAGCTTAAACCTTTCCTCGCTCTCTTTTAGGGCTTCCTGTATCTTACCCCTCTCAGTTATATCAATGCCAAAGTTTAGAAAACCAACTCTCTTGCCATCTTCCTGCAATTCGATTGGGCTCCAGGATATGTATTTCTCCTCTCCTTCTTTTGGAGATATCCTGGTATCAAACCGCCCTACATCTTTATTTTCTGCACTAAAGGCCTCCATTTTTCTAAATACCTGTTGCCTATATTTATTATCAGGGTAAAGCCACTCCCAGACCAAACAATCCCCCAGTACCTCTTTCCTTTTGTATCCACTGGTAATCTCTGCTGCCTTATTCCAGAATATTATGTTAAAATCATTATCGGCAATGTATACTAAAATACTTGTATTATTTAGCATTGCCTCTTCAAATAAGGATATATCCCTAAATCTTTTTATTTTACTTTTTGCAATCATATTCATTATTTTATCATAGTTATTAAAAAATATTGGACATTTAAAAATTTGATTTATATATTATTTTAATTATAAAATTACCTGATAGAGGTTTAAATTAAATATATGACTATAAAAAAATATTTCAATACCGCAATTGCACTAATTTTAATAATGCCCTTCTTTATAATGTCCTGTACATCTCCCCTGTCAGAAGAAACAAGAACCAAACCCCAGCTAGAGACGCCAGGAAAAGAACAAAGCAGCCCAGAAGAAGAAACAGAGCAAGACCCTAATTACAGTCCAAATGATTCTCCCAGCATAACCACTGAAACAGAACAAAACCAGGAACAAGAACTAGGAATTGATACCCAAAGGGAATATTTTACAAATGCTTTAAGCTACTTCGAAGAGGGAAACTACCTGGTAACAGAATACTATCTTAGCAAAATTAAGGACAAATACAAAATATTGCAGGACTATACATTATACTATCTTGCAAAAAGCCTCTTAATGCAGGAAAAATACCAGCTTGCAGAAAGGTACTACTCTCTGCTTATTGAAACTTTTCCCGATAGTGTATGGATAGAAGAAGCAACTCTAGAATATGCAGACCTCTATTACATACAAGAAGATTACATAACAGCAGAAGGTCTGTACAAGACCTTTATCCAAAATTTCGGCAATTCCCCTCATATTCCCTACGGCCTATTCCAGCTTTCAGTATGCAATGAAAAAATAAATAAAATAGAGCAGGCTTATGAAAATTACAAGAAAATATGGCTCCAATATCCTACAAATGAATATGCAGATACCGCATATTCCAGCCTCCAAAATTTAATTGATGAAAATGAACTGGAACCTTTTATCCCTTCTGCCGAACAGATTTACAATAGGGCTGAAATATTTTTTGATGATTACAATTACAATGATGCAATAGAAGAAATAAATTTTTTGCTTTCTGAGTATAAGCTGCTTCCAGAACTGAAAAGCCAGGCATACTTTAAATTAGGTATGTCCTATTATAACCTTAGAAATTACACCCTGGCAAAAGAACACCTGCAGGAATGTTATAATATCTCGCAGGGAATGGATCTTGCTGATGACAGCCTCTACTTTCTGGCCAGGACTGAAACAAATCTGGGAGAAGATGAAAAAGCCATTAGCTATTACGACCAGCTAGTTGCAAATTTTCCTCAGAGCAACTTTAGCGATGACTCTCTGTATAGGGCCGGCCGAATTTATTTTTTTCAGGATAACCTGGAAAAGGCAATAGAAAAATACACTCTGGTAGTCGAAAAATACCCCAATGGCGACAGGCTGTCAGAAGTATTGTGGGAGCTTGGGTGGATACACTATACCCTAGAGGACTATCAGGCAGCAATGAATATATTCACCAATATGGCCAATTCTTTTAAAAGCACTACTCTGGAGGAAAAAGGGCTTTTCTGGAAAGCACAATGCCTTAAAAACATGGGAAGGATAGAAGAAGCCACTGAGATATATAAAAATATTGTAAACCTAAACTCCTATTCCTATTACACTTTTACCTCCAAAGAAATACTTAAAACAATGGATATCTACCTTTATATACCTCCGATAGACAAAGCTGCCAATCCCCAAAACTCTGATATCGAACAAAAACTCCCTAAAGTGTACTCAATTCTAAGAAAAGATGTCGAAGAGATAGATGTAAGCCTCCACATAGAAAAAGCACTGGAGCTTCTTAAGCTTGACTTGCTTAACAGCGCATCTATGGAAATAGAAGCTGGAAAAGATGAAATTGAAAACTTCCTTACCCTCTCCACCCTGTTTTTAGAATCTGAGGATTATTACAGCTGCATAAATATAGTCACAAAAAATTCAAAAGAATTAAAATATAATTTGGAGGGTCTTTATAAAGATTACTATTATTATCTCGCCTACCCTTATGGCTACCGGGACCTGGTAGTAAAGTATGCCTCAAAATATGGGGTAGACCCTTTATTTATTCTTGCGCTAATGAGGCAGGAAAGCCTTTTTAAAAGTGATGCCCACTCCTATGCAGGAGCCAAAGGTCTTATGCAGGTAATGCCGGCAACAGGAAGCTTTATAGCATCAGAGATAGGAATTACAAATTTTGAGACAGAAAGCTTATATGATCCTGGAATAAGCATAATGATGGGCTCTTATTATATAAGCCAGCAGCTTAATAATTTTAACCACAATAAGTTTTATGCCCTTGGAGCATACAATGGCGGGCCTGGAGCCATGGCAAGCTGGATATCCAAGTGGGGAGACAAGGACATCTTTGAATTTGTAGAAAACATCCCCTATAATGAAACCAAGCATTACATAAAGGTGGTTATGGAAAATTATTATCTCTATAAAATGCTTTATGACTAAGAGCTTGTACAATACTCCATTTTTTTCAGCATTAAGCTCCTAAAAAATATATCCAGTTATTGCCATCTGTAACTAAGTTTATTATCATGGCCAAAATAATTATTTATTTAACCATGATAACTAAGGCAGAAAAGTATCAGTAATAGAATTAGTTTTAAGCATATCTAATGTTTTAGACCTAATTGACCAAAACTTAAGCAAACACCATGAGCACGTGGCAATAATTGCCCTCAATATAGCAAATGAGTTAAACCTCTCAGATATAGAAAAAAATAACATTGTCCTTGTAGCCCTCTTTCACGATATAGGAGCCCTGTCATTAAATGAAAGGCTGGAAGCCCTTAAATTTGAATTTGATTTTATCCAAAAAACCCCCAAGCATCCAGAATATAGTTACAGGCTATTAAAAATTTTCAAGCCTTTTAGGAAAGCAGCCCAGATAATTAAATACCATCACCACATGTGGGCAGATGCAAAGCAGCTGGATATAAAAAAATGTAGCCAGGTTTTACATCTTGCAGACCGCATCGGCATTCTAATTTCAAGGGACAAACCCATATTGAGCCAAAAAGAATCCATAAGGAAAAAAATAATTGAGCATACTCCTCAATTGTTTAATCCCGCAATAGTAGAAGGGTTAAAGAATTTATGCTCCAAAGGGCAGTTCTGGCTGGATATTATAAACAAGCTGCAGCATTCAATTATCCGGGAAGACCTGGACAGCTTCAGGATAGAATTTGACCTTAAGGGCTTATCAAAATTTGCCAGAATGCTCAGCTCCATGATTGATTTTAAAAGCAGGTATACTGCCACCCATTCCAGCGGAGTTTCTGCGGTTGCAGAAAAAA
>CAYREF010000001.1:0-82422 GCA_964423265.1 uncultured Actinomycetota bacterium | reverse complement strand
CTGCCTGCCAGGATAATGGCAGGGGCAGACATATTTACTGCTCTTTTAGAACATAGGCCTTACCGGTCAAAAAATGGAAAAAGATAAGATGTTAAGCATATTAAAGGACCTTGTGGGTAGCAATAAACTAGATCCCTATGTAGTATTCATTATTGTCAAAAATTACGACGGGATAAAACATAAATGCATAAAAGCAAAAGATAAAGCTTTAGCTACATACAAACAATTTGATGCGGTAGGCTACAGCCCGTAAAGTGCTCCGTTAAAATCAAATTATTTTTAGTATAAGCAGCCAACCAGATATTGTAATTGATGAAAATATGGTAGTGGTTATCAGGGTAGAAGAAATAAAATTAAAGTCTGACCTATATTCCTTGCCCATTATAAAAGCAACCACGGCAAGCGGCATAGAGAAAAGAATAACTATTAAATTCCTGTCAATAATATCAAGCTTAAAAACAAAAGTAGAAATAGCCAAAGCAATAAGGGGAAGCAGTATCAGCTTTAAAAAGCTTATAATAGACAATGCCTTTATATTCGCCTTCAGGTGAAAAAACCTAAATGATGCTCCGATAGCTATAAGGGCAATTCCAATTGCCATTCCTGAAAGGATATCCAATACTTTAAATACAGGCTGAGGGAAATTAAAATTAAGGTAAGATACTATTATCCCCAGAATAGCTGAAAGTATTAGCGGGTCCACCAGAAACCCTAAAAGCATCTTTTTGACTATTATTTTGCCCTCTCCTTTACTGTAAAGCCTGAATATCAATATGCTGGCAATGATATTTACCGGCACCAGAAATGCCACTACCAGGCTAGCTTTGGCCAAGGCTAGTCCACCATAAGCTGAAAGCACAATGGGAAAACCAATAAATGCCATATTGCACCTGAAAGAAGAGACGATAAATGCACCTTTGAACTTATTAGATGTTCTAGTGAAATTTACAAATAAAAAAACCAGAAAAATATAGATTGCATAAGTAGAATAAATTACCTTGATTAGGCCGGGATTAAATATTTCAGCCAGGCTATGCCTGGTAATAGTAATAAATATTAAGGCAGGCAGGGCAATATTATATGCTATCTTGTTTAAGCCATGCACAGCCTTCTCTGTTACTACCCCCTTTCTTCTTATGAAATAACCAACTGCTACCACCACAAATATGGGAATAGTTATAGACAAAACTTCTAATACTAAGCTATAAAAATCTTTCATGTTTTAAAATAATCACATACCTTGAGCAAATTTTTTCTTCTTTCCCCTTCTCTTATAGCACCTGCCGTTTTTCTTGCCTTACCTAAATAAGCAGCAAGTTTAGCTTTTGCTACATCTACAGCATCGGTATTGTTTACCAACTCCAGGGCCTCCCTTATATCATCATTGGAAAGATCATCTTTTCCTAATACTTTTTCTAAATGCTTTTTGGCTTTCTTATCCTTTAGGGCATAAATAATGGGGAGAGTTATATTACCCTGTCTTATGTCATTTCCCACCGGCTTGCCAATATTCCTAGACATGCTTTTATCAACATCAAGCAAGTCATCATTTATCTGGAAAGCAATACCCAAAAGGCGACCAAATTCACTCAGCTTTTTAGTTTCTTTTCTGCCTGCCCCCGAAAGTAGTCCTCCCAAAGCACAACTACCCTTAAATAGAGAGGATGTTTTTTTGCTAATCATAGAAAAATAATAATTTTCATCCTGGTCAAGGTTTTTATGCTTCTTGAGCTGGTCAAATTCACCTCTTACCAAGTATTCAGCTGCACTAGACATCTCCCTTAATATTTCAGGATTCCGGTAAGTATTTAAAAGCGAAAAAGTATGAGTAAAAAGGTAATTGCCAATATACTTGGCAGTATCATTGTCATAAAGGCTATGTATTGTTTTCTTACCCCTCCTAAGTTCGGACTTGTCAATTATATCGTCATGTATTAGGGAAGCTGTATGTATGATTTCAATTGACGCAGCCGCAGGGAGCAGATAAGCAATATCATAGCCGGTATTCCTGGCACAGATAAAAAACAAAGCTGACCGTATTCTTTTTCCTCCAGCAAGAAGGGTATTTTCTACTCCATCTTTTAATATACCCTCTAGGGTATCTGTGAATTTTTCCAGATACCCTTCCAGCCTGCTTATATCTTTTTTTAAAAATCCAAATACCTTAAATTCATTTAGCATAATTTTAAAAAATAGATTCCTTTATTATTCTCGGCCAATTAAACCTGTGGTTAAACAAGGGAAACTCCAGCTCTTTTTTTTCACATACTGTAGACATGCTGTATTTTTCCGTTTCTTGCTTTAATTCTTTTAGTATCTCCTGCTTCCCGTTTCCTTCTTTTCCCATTATTTTATCTATTTTGTCAATGGTCTTTAAAGCATTGTAAATCCTTTTTTCATTTTCAGCCATAAGTTTTCCACTTATAGCACCGGACCTGCCCTTTAACCTGTTTAAGCCTACAGCAGCTTTATAAGTATATTCTACTAAATCATCCCTGCTAATAGCATTGCTTTCATAATTTAGGATATATTTCCATGATGGCTTATCTATGGCCTTAATATGTTCCTCCAGGCTTACAGCTGTCAGCTTATAGCCAAACTTGGATGGATTTTCAAAAGCCCTGCTGCCAGGGTCTAGGAACGGAGCCATGGGCGAAATAAAAGGTGTAAACCTTCTATCCCAACCAATCTTTCTGTAAATTCTTTCGCAAAAATCCACTGTATCCATAATTGACTTGCTATTCTGGCCGGGCAGTCCCGACATAAAATAAAGGTCAAACCTGACTGCTCCCTTACCCAGCGCATATCCAATCGCCTCTATCAAGTCATTATTAGAAAAAGAAGGTTTTCCCATCTTTTGCCTAATTTCTGGGTCATGGGAGTCGGGAGACATTTCATATAAAACACTGCCAAAAAGCCTGCTAGCTTCATCAAAAAACCATTTTGGGGGCGGTTTAAAAAACTCAAAAAATATCTGAGTACCTTCTTTTATTCCCTGGACATGACCGAAAAATTCCTCTACATATTCCTTTCCCCCTTCATTTATATCCCCAAGTATAAATACGGGGGCATTTATATATTTTTGTATTAGCTTAACCTCTTCAGCCAGCTTCTTTGGGGACCTGAAAGCAGGCTCTATTCTTTTTCCAAATATCTTAAAAGCACTTTTTGAGCCTCCACATCCCGAGCAATTATGGCTGCAGCCCCTAACTACAGGTATAGTAGTTATAGGATACCTGAACCATTGGCTGAATGGCATGAGGCTGCCAATGTCGAAAAACCTTGTTACCTGCTTGAACATAATCCTGTAATCAAAATCAATTTCCTCCAGATCCTTTGAAATGCACCTCACCGGATTTGTAAAAACCCTGCCTTTCTTTTTGTATACTAAGTTAGGGATATCTTTTAACCTGTAACTTCCATACTTTATGGCTCCCATCAACCTAGCTAGCGGCTCTTCTGCTGAGTCCCCCCTTATAATGTAATCAACCTGGGGGTATTTAATGAGCTGGCTAAAAAAATAGGAGGAGGAAAAACCCCCAAAAATCACCGGGGTTTCTGGATGGCATTCCTTTATTATTTTTGCTACCTCTGTTGACCCCTGGCAATGAGCCATCCAGTGGAAATCTATTCCAAAAGCATCTGCTTTTAATAATTTTAGAAATTTGGCAGCATCAAAATTTTTATCCACCTGCATCCTGTGGGCCAGGTTCACTATTCTGACCTTAAAGCCTCTTTTCTCAAGATAATTGGACATAGTCAAAAAGCCAATCGGGTACATCTCAAAAATCGGAGTGCTGGGAACCAAGTCGCTTACCGGCCCAAACATGATAGTTTTTTCCCTGAAATCATAAATGCTGGGGGGATGGATTAAAATTAAGTCAGCCTTCATTAAATTACCTCAATAAAACACCAGCTATGCCCTGAAAATTTCCTTTTAGCCAATTTTGCTTCAGTTTTGATATGATAACATTTAACTGATTTTCCATGAACGCCTTTTTTTCTGCCAGAGCCTCCAGGTCCAGTTCCAGGTTAAAATGATGAGCAAATTCTCCTAAAAATCTTTCCAGCTCTATAAAAGACTTGGCATGGGTGATGGCATTAGCCAACTTATATATTTCATTTATCTCACTGGCATCTTTTAAATTTTTGGGCGCTAGGCTCCAACCTAATATAATGGTGTTTTTAAAAAGCGAATTTATGCCTAGCAGCAAGCCAATTTTCTTATCCATTATTCCCGCCAGGTAATCATTGTTTTCGATAAGCTTAAGCATCTCTCTATGCAATAGCAGCCTTGAATGGTGCACAGATTTTAAAGAATTTAATATTTCTGTAAAAACCAGGCTGTCATTGAACTTTAATAAATGGTTAACTGCCCTCGAATAAAAAACATCCCCAAACAGCAAGTGTAAGGTATATTTATCCTTATCCTTATCAACCTGTTCCCGGGTAAAATTATTTATATTAAAATTGTGGAAATTGCTGCCTACTCCTAAAAGTTCTATGCCAATAGCAAGGTTAGAAATTTTTTTAAGGTACCGGTAACCAGTAGATTCACCAATAGGGGCAAATAAAGCCCGGGCATAAATTAAGTTTGGATCTAAATTGCTGTTTAAGTTATAGGGGAAAAATATCGATATGAAGTTTAGCTCTTTTTTTAGGAGGCTGGATATTTCTTTTTTAATTTTACTGTTAATCTTTTTTCCTTTTGTCTAAGACCCTTTTTGCCTTACCCTTGCTCCTGGCAATTGTCTGGGGCTCTTTTAAGCTTACGCCTATTCTAATGCCTATGGTTGAATAAAGCCTGTCCTCTATTGACTTTTCAAAAAATTCCAGGTCCATAATTTTCTCATGGAATATATTCTCAGAAACTTCAACCCACACCTCAATCGTATCCATATAATCTTTTTTATCCAGCACTATCAGGTAATGGGGCTCCAAATCATCAATAGACATAAGCACTTCCTCTATCTGGGAAGGGAATACATTCACTCCCCGGATTATAAGCATGTCGTCAGTCCTGCCCATGGGCTTTGCCATCCTCTTTAGCTTCTTTTCGCAGCTGCACTCTTCTTCTACCAGGTATGATATATCCTTGGTCCTGTACCTTATAACCGGAAAAGCCTTTTTGGTAAGGGAAGTAAACACCAGTTCTCCTTTCTGGCCAGCCGGCAGTACTTTACCCGTCCTGGGATCTATAATTTCCACCAGAAAATGGTCCTCATTTATGTGCAAACCTTTCTGCTCTAAACATTCGCAGGAGACTCCTGGACCTATTACCTCGCTTAAGCCATAACTATCCAGCGCCTTTATGTTAAGCCTCTTTTCAATCTCGCTCCTCATTGCTTCCGTCCATGGCTCAGCACCAAAAAAGCCTACTTTTAAATTAAGGGATTTAAAATCTAGCCCCACCTTGGAAGCAACTTCAGACATATACAAAGCATAGGAAGGAGTTGCACAAAGCACTGTAGAGCCAAAATCTTTCATAACCTTTAGCTGTCTTTCAGTATTTCCCCCGGAAATTGGAATAACCAATGCACCTATTCTCTCAGCTGCATACTGGAAACCGAATCCACCCGTAAACAAGCCAAACCCATGGCTTACCTGGACCACATCATTTTCCCTTACACCCGCATCATACATAATCCTGGCTAAAACATCAGCCCATATTTCCAAATCCCCCCTGGTATACCCAACCACAGTGGGATTTCCGGTAGTTCCCGATGATGAATGCACCCTTACAATTTCATTCTCCGGAGTACAAAAAAGTCCGAAGGGATAATTTTCCCTCAAGTCCTCTTTAGAAGTAAAAGGAAGTTTTTCTATATCCCTCAGGCTGTCAACAGCCTCCGGGTCAATGCCTGCTCCGTCTATCCTCTCCCTGTAAAAATCATTGGCCTTGTAAATATGGCCCAAAGTATCTTTTAGCCTTCCCAGCTGCAGCTTCTGGGTCTCTGCTCTGCTGCTTTTAGCGGTTTTTTCATCCCAAAAATTTTTTCCAGGCATAATTTTCTACTTGTCTCCTTTCCTCCTATCCAAAACTCTCTTGGCCTTGCCGGTGCTCCTCTGTATGGTTTTGGGCTCTTTTAGCTTGACATCTATATGTATCCCAATTGCCGAATACAACTTATGTTCAATAGAAGATTCAAAATTCTCCAGGTCATTCATCTTTTCAGAAAATACATCTTCTGAAACTTCCACCCACAGCTCCATGGAATCAAGATAATTCTTCCTGCCCACAACTATAAGGTAGTGGGGCTCTACATCCTTTACCTTCATCAATACTTCCTCTATCTGGGAAGGGAATACATTTACTCCCCGGATTATAAGCATGTCGTCAGTCCTGCCCATTGGCTTTGCCATTCTGGCATGGGTCCTACCACAGGAGCACTTCCCGGTATTAAGTATTGACAGGTCCCTGGTCCTGTACCTTATAACCGGTATCCCCTCCTTGGTTATGGAGGTAAACACCATTTCCCCCCTTTTGCCGGGAGGAAGGACCTTGCCTGTTTTAGGGTCAACAATTTCTATAATAAAATGGTCCTCAGCTACGTGCAGGCCATCCTTTTTAATACATTCGCAGGAAACTCCTGGCCCTATTATCTCGCTTAGTCCATATATGTCTATAGCATCAATATGCAACCTGGACTCAATTTCCTTTCTCATCTCTTCTGTCCAGGGCTCTGCACCCAATACTCCTAATTTCAAGGGTAGCTTGGAAAAATCAAAGCCAAGCTCTTTTCCCACTTCCGCTATATACAGGGCATAGGAGGGGGTACAGCAAATTACAGTTGACCCGTAATCCTGCATAATCTTTAGCTGCCTCTCAGTATTTCCACCAGAGGCAGGAATTACAGTTGCCCCCAGAAGTTCAGCTCCGTAGTGCAAGCCAAGCCCTCCGGTAAAAAGCCCATAGCCGTAGCTATTTTGTATAATGTCATTTTCACCTACCCCTACCGAAAAAAGGTCCCTGGCAATTAAATTCCCCCATAGGGATATATCGTTTTTTGTATAGCCTACTACAGTGGGATTTCCGGTAGTCCCTGAAGATGAATGTACCCTTACAATCTCAGATATTGGTTTCGCAAATAGCTTAAAAGGATAATTCAGGCGGAGGTCATCCTTGGTGGTAAAGGGAATTTTTTCCAACCCGTCCAAACTATTAAAATTATATGGGTCTACCCCACTTTCATCCAGTCTTTCCCTATAAAATTTTACATTCTCATAAACATTAATTAGGGTTTTTTTAAGCCTTTCAAGCTGAAGCTCTAAAAGCTTTCCCCTAGGCATAGCTTCATACTCTTTTTCCCAGTAGCTTTCTGCCATTTTGATGACCTCCTTTCCTTTAATTATTTAAATACTTTATCAAGCAATTCTTTTGGCAATGGTTTGGTAAACAAGCTTACCAATACTGTAACTATAAAAGAAGCAGGAAATGCTATAAGTATTGGATCTACAGAGCTCCATGGAAATCCAACCAAACTATCTTTGCCAAACATTAAATTGCAAAGCCCTATCATAGCAGAATTTGCGCTATGGATAAACAGCATCCAAAAAACGCTGGTTACAACGCCTACCACCATTCCACTTATTGCGCCCACTTTGGTAGTTCTCCTCCAGTATAACCCGCAAATATACATGGGCAAGAATGTAGCTGCTGCTACTCCAAAGAAAAGGGCCGTGCCCCTGGCAATAATGCTGGTTGGAAGGTAGTAGCCCAAGATTATGCTAACAATAATTCCTATAATTATTCCAATTTTAGTAACCAGCAGCCCTTTTGACGGTTTCGTCCCTTCCTCCTCTATATCATTCTGGGTTTCCTTGCTCTTTATTCCCAGCATATCCCTGGAGAAAGCCGAACCAATGGTATGAAATTGAGAACTTATAGTAGACATGGCTGCAGCAAGCAAGGTAAGCATGAAAACATATACAAACCACGGTGGCATTGCCAGGTTTATATAGGTTGGAATTATTGAATCAGAATTACCGCCAGCCGCTTCAAGGGCAATTTGGCCTGTTTCCTTAAAGAAGTAAGCATTAGACAAGGCGCCTACTACAAAAGCAACCCCGGTCATAAACAAGATAAATATTCCCCCGATAAGTACAGCACGGTTTAGCTCTTTGCTGCTTCTTACAGTCATAAATCTAACCACTAGCTGGGGCTGTGCAAGTACGCCAATACCTACCCCCATAATTATGGTAGATACCAATGTCCACCACAATGGCGATCCAAGGGTTGGCATATTAGTCCATCCTTGGTGACCACCTGCCACCAGAGCATCCGGAACTTTGTCAAAAAGGTTGGTTAGGGACTGATGGGCATCCACAAAACCGCCCAGGCTGACATAGGTAAGTATCAGCAAGGCAACCATCCCTATAAACATAATACTTCCCTGCAGGGCATCGGTATACATTACTCCCTTTAAGCCCCCTGCTATTACATAGGCAGCAATTATTACAGAAAATATGAACAGCGATATGATAAAATCAATATTTAAGGTACTCTCAATAAACCTTGCTGCTCCTATTAAAACCACTCCAGTATAAATAGGCATAAATACAAAAATAACTATTCCGCCAAGTGCCTGTATAAACCTTGAATTATATCTCTTGCCTAAGAATTCAGGAAAAGTATGGGCATCAAGCTCAAGGCCCACTTGCCTGGTCCTTTTGCCGAAAAATATAAAGGCAATCCCAATACCCAGAGCAATATTTAGGAAAGTAAGCCAAAGGAGACCCATGCCAAATACACCAGCAGCGCCCCCAAACCCTACAATTGCAGAAGTGGATATAAAGGTGGCCCCATAGGATATGGCCATAATGTAGGGATGTATATTGCTTCCTGCCAACAGAAAGTCCCTATCAGTCTTAGTTCCCCTGTAGCCCAGGTAACCAAGAAAGCCAATAACCAAAAGATATATGACTACTATTAAACTAAATAAAACCGTGTTCACGTATCCTCCTCTCAGAAAAATTATAAAATAAACTTACTCATTTTTGTTCCACATTACAGCCCCGTATATAATACAGGCTACCGCGCTGAGTATGCATAACAGATATGCCAGAAATATCCCTCCGCCAAGTCCTAACATCAATCCTCCCTTCTATTTTATTAAACTTATTGCTTGCAAAGTTCTACGCCACTGCTTGCCAGAACCTGTTCTGTTTTGGTCAAGTCGCCAACACTTAACACAATTCTAGTCCCTGCAATAACATAAATATAATCAACATTGATATTATCTTTTGCCAGTATTTCCAGTATCTTGTAAAGTTCTCCGGGCTTGTCTTCAACCTTTACACAAATTACATCCGCAACATGGGTAGTAAACCCGGCATCTTTTAGCACTCCCCGGGCTCTTTCTGTATCTGATACCACTAGGCGTAAAATGCCATAATCCCTTGCCTCAGTAGTAGAAAAGCCCTGCAGGTTAATATCTTCTTTTTTTAATATCCTGGTTACTTCTGCCAACCTTCCAGTCTGGTTTTCTAAAAAAACAGTTATTTGCTTTACAGGCATAGGACCCCCCTATTTTAATTTTTATTTTTTCTTCCTTCTTTGAAGGCTCTAATATTTATATCAACTGCTTTTGGCGGTATATTCTTTTTAATTGACTGGATAAAAAATTCTTCCCTTATGGGAACAAAATTTGACAGCCTTCCCAAAAGGACTATATTGGATGCCCTGGGTTCCCCAAGCTTTTTTGATATGCTATTGGCTTCTATTGTTAGGTAGTTTTTTGTAAATTTAGAAATCCTGGAAATGATATCCTTGGGATATTCTTCCTGGTTAAAAAATAAGGATACAGGTACAATCTCGCAATTATTTATCAACAGGAAACCACCGGCATTTAACATGTAGAGATACCTCAATGCTTCAAGCTTTTCCAAAGAAAATATAATGTCAGCTTTATCTATTGTGGGAGAATATACTCTTTTGCCTATCCTAACGCTTCCAACCACGCTTCCCCCCCTTTGGGCCATTCCATGAACTTCTGAAACTTTTACATCTAAGCCGCTGCTCATTGCAGCTTCAGCTAAAACAGTAGTGGCCTTTATTATCCCCTGTCCCCCAACTCCAGTAAACAATGTGGACATGGTCATGCCCTTTTCTATCTGTTTTTTCCATTTGGCATAAAAACCTTTAGAATTATTGTCGGTAACCATTTTAAAAAGTTTTCCTTAACTTATTTTTCCTTTATTGCCCCAAACTTACATATATTCAAGCAAACTCCACATCCTGTGCATAAAAGCCCGTTAATAGAGTACTTTCCTTCCCTGTATTCAATTGCAGGGCAGCCAAACTTTAAGCAAACCCCGCAGGCTTTGCAATCTTCTTCCTCTATATATACGTTAAAATCTTCTTCTTCCTTCTCTAAAAGCACACATTTCCGCCTGGCCACTATAACTGAAAAATCCTGCCTTGCCAGCTCCTCTTTAACCGCTTCTTCAAATTCCTGGATATTATAGGGGTCTACCACTTTTACATTTTTTACCCCCACCGATTTAGCAATTTTTTCCGGCCATATAACAGGTGCTTTCTCTCCCCCTAAGGACAGCCCCATTCCAGGATTTGCCTGGTGCCCGGTCATTGCAGTTATCCTGTTATCAAGTATTATCATTAAGTTAGTTCCTCCATTGTAGACATTGTCAACCAGCGGTGTGATACCGGAATGGAAAAAAGTAGAATCACCAATAACTGAAACCAGCTTACCTCTAAGGTTTGGATTGGCTTTCTCCATTCCCAGGGTCTGGCCTACTCCTGCACCCATGCACAGGCAAGTATCCAGGGAATTAAGTGGCGGCAGTACAGAAAGAGTATAGCAGCCAATATCTCCCATAACCCTTACTTTTAGTTTTTTAAGTACATAAAAAACCGGACGGTGCGGACAGCCGGCACAAAGGACAGGGGGCCTGTTTGGTATGTCCACGGACTTATTTTCTCTTTTTTTAGGCTTTTCTATTCCAAAAATATTTGTCCTGGCTTCCCTTACAATACCTAAATCCAATTCACCAAATTGGGGAAAATATTCTTTTCCGTAAATAACTACATCCAAATCCATTGCCTTTAGCTGCTCTTCTATAAAAGGCTCTAACTCTTCAATTACAATAGCTTTCTTTCTGTTTTTTAGAAACTTCCTGACTTTCTTTTCCGGAAGCGGGTTTGACAAGCCTAGCTTCAATATATCAATATCACAGAATACCTCTTTTGTATACTGAAAGCTTATGCTGGAAGTTATTATTCCCACATCCTTATTTTCTCCTGAGTCATATATCCTCCCCAGATTGGAGTCCTCAGAAAAGGAAACTAGCCTATCCCATCTGTTTAAAACCTCTTGATGCCTTAGCCTCCCGAATGCAGGAATCATAACAACCTTTTTGCAGTCTTTTAAATAATCTTTTTTGCTTGATTCTTTCCTTGGCCTCAGCCCTACTACAGATCTTGAGTGAGAAATCCTAGTAGTAACCCTAAGCAGCACAGGACAATCAAATTGTTCGCTAAGCTTAAATGCTTCAATGGTAAAATCTTTTGCCTCCTGGCTATCAGAAGGCTCAAGCATTAATATCCTTGCCATTTTGGCATAATAGCGGTTATCCTGCTCATTTTGCGAACTATGCATATAAGGGTCGTCAGCAGAAACTATTACCAGCCCCCCTCCAACCCCAGTATAGGATAAAGTCATAAAAGGATCAGCAGCTACATTTAAACCCACATGCTTCATGGCCACCAGCACCCTTACTCCTTCAATGCTGGCACCAGAAGCAACCTCTAGTGCAACCTTTTCATTTACAGACCACTGTGAATATATATCTTCATATTTTGCAATATTTTCAAGTATTTCAGTGGAAGGAGTTCCAGGATAAGCCGTAGCAACTTTAACCCCAGCTTCCCATGCGCCCCTGGCTATTGCTTCATTTCCTGTCAACAGTTTTGCTTTACCAGCCAATATACCCCTCTGAGTATTTATTAAATATATGTAATTTTAGTTATTAAGTAATATAGTATATAAAAGTTGAAATAAATGTAAAGAAAATAACAGGAAACAAGCAATAAATTAAGGAAATATAATTTTGGATTGTTTGTGTATTTTATGTTTTTAGTGCTATATTAATAAAAAAGGAAAGGATAGTTTATGGAAAACTTTGAATTCAAAAACTCTACAAAAATAATTTTCGGGAAAAGTTCCGAAAAAAAAGTAGGAAATGAGGTAAAAAAATACGGCAATAAGGTATTGCTACTTTACGGGGGAGGAAGCATAAAAAAATATGGGATTTACGATAAAGTTACCTCTTCCCTAAATGAAGCAGGCCTCCAAGTGACAGAGCTTGGTGGAGTTAAGTCCAACCCTACCCTTGATAAAGTAAGGGAAGGCGTTAAAATCTGCAAAAAGGGAAATATCGATATTGTCCTTGCAGTTGGCGGAGGTAGTGTAATAGATACTGCAAAAGGGATTGCAGTAGGAACTCCCCACAGCGGCGATGTTTGGGAATTTGCAGAGAAGAAGGCAACTCCTCAAAAAGCTTTGCCCATAGGAGTTGTTCTAACTATACCAGCAGCAGGAAGTGAATCCAGCCAGTATGCTGTAATTACTAATACTGAAGGTGAATATCCCTTAAAGAGAGATCTGGTATGGGAAAACAATGCCTTAATCAGACCTAAATTTGCTATTTTGAACCCTGAATTTTCTTACAGTCTTTCACCATATCAAACAGCTTGCGGAGTAATTGATATCATGGCCCACGTAATGGAAAGGTATTTTACCAAGGTAAAACATGTTGAGCTAACAGATAGAATGTGCGAAGGTGTCATGAAGACAGCAATAAATAATGGGCGCATAGTAATAAACGAGCCTAAAAATTACGACGCGCGGGCAGAAATAATGTGGGCAGGTTCACTTGCCCATAACGATTCGCTTGATACCGGTAGAGGCGGAGATTGGGCTTCCCATTTTATTGGAATGGAATTATCGGCAGTTTATGACGTAGCACATGGGGCAAGCCTTTCCCTGATTTTCCCAGCCTGGATGAAATATGTATATAAATTTAGCAGCGATAAGCTTATCCAGTTTGCTACCAGGGTATTGAATGTGGACTATGACTTCTATAATCCGGAAAGAACTGTACTGGAAGGGATAAGGAGATATGAAGCATTCTGTAAAGAACTTGGGTTGCCAATAAGGTTGAGCGAAGTTGACATTGGTGATGAAAAATTCGAAGAAATGGCAAAGAATATGATACCCACCGGAGATTTAAAAGAAATCCAAACCGAAGATGCTTTAGAGATATTAAAACTGGCAAAATAAGTATAAAAAAACATATATACAATTAAAGGAACCGGGGCCTAAAGCTGCGGTTCCTTTTTTAAATTCTCCCCCTTTTAAAAAACTATAAAAATCCTTAATAAAAAGGTTGCAAAAATCATTTATTTATATTATATTACCATATATATGTAATTAACATATATATGATTAAAATAGTTAAAAGGAATCTATAATTGCTTGATTTTATAAAAAGCTATCTGACAGCAATACTCATAAATGCCATAGCCCTATCCTGGCTGATTTTTTCCATTGTGAAAAATAAAGATAAAACAAAGCAATCACTAAAGATTGCAGTTAAAACTCTGTTAAAGATTTTTCCCTTAATAATTATAATTATTGTATTTATTGGATTTTTGTTAGGATTTTTGCCTCCGGAGATGATTTCTAAAATTGTGGGTGAGCAGGCGGGATTTTTAGGAATAATGACTACAGCAGCTTTGGGTTCAGTCTTATTTATTCCAGCCCTTATATCATTCCCCCTGGCAGCTTCACTTCTAGACGGAGGAGCTTCAGTAATGGCAGTAGCTGCTTTTATAACTACCCTCACCATGGTTGGGATGGTAACTCTACCTCTGGAATTAAAAGAGCTAGGTAAAAAGATGACCATACTGAGAAATGCATTCAGTTTCCTATTTGCAGTAATAATTGCCTTTCTGATGGGAGTGATATTGTGACCCCTTCCAATAATAAAAAATCCAAGCAAAATAAAAAGGCCTTGCTGAGGGACTATATTATAATGGGAGCAATACTGGTTGCTGCGGCAGCAGCTCTTTTAATTTTCCCAGCCAAGGCGGGCTCTGTACTTGATGTTTCCAAAAATTACATGAGGGAACTAATTTTGGTCCTTCCGGCAGTTTTGATAATTATAGGGCTGTTTTCAGCATGGATACCCAAGGAGATGATAGTAAAATACATGGGAAAAACATCAGGGATAAAAGGCATATTCCTTTCCATCGGACTGGGAATGCTTCCCACAGGACCCCTGTATATAGCATTTCCCATGGCAGTAGCCTTGCGCAGTAAAGGGGCAAAAATATCAAATATAATAATATTTATTTCTACCTGGGCATGCATAAAGCTACCCCAGGAATTAATAGAGATTCAGTTTTTAGGAATTAAATTTACCGCAGCAAGGCTGGTCCTTACCCTAATATTTATAATAATAATGGGTTTGCTGATAGAAAAAATAATAAGCTTTACTGATAGAAAAAATATTAAAAAAGATAAAAATTCTTAACATGAAAGGAGTAAACTTTGGATATATTCGATTTATATAAAGTGAAAGCTTCCCCCTACAGCCAAAGGGACAAAAATGTTTTATTTAAGGCAGAAGAATTTAAAACACGGATTATAGAGCTTTCCAAAGATGGAAAAATACCTGAATGTAGGATGGAGTCCTATGTTATGTTTATAGTGCTTAAGGGAGAAGCGGTAGTAACTGCTGATTCCAAAAAACAAGTCCTAGATTCTGGGAAATGTTTTATAAGCAAACCTGCAGTTTTATCCCTTAAAGCAAACACAGATACCAGGATTTTGGGGATACAGATAAATAAAAATAAATAAAAAATAAGGAGGAAATAATATGTGTGATACAAAGAAGTATAACCACCAGCCGTCTACGGGCTGTTGCTGTGGAGAAAATATTGGCTCCCACCACAGCTCCCACCATCATAGCTTTAAGCCTGCCTTTCCCTCAAAAGAAGAGCAGCTAAAACAGTTAAAAAACTACCGGCAGATGCTGGAAGGCGAAATTGCTGAAACTGAAAAAAGAATAAAAGAGTTAGGGTAAATAGGAGAGGACCTGCAATGTGTGATGATCACCAAGAAAATACTAGCAGGTGCTCTTGCAGGAGCGGGAGGATGAGCAGGTTTCTAATACCTGCAATCCTGCTGCTTCTGGCAGAGAAACCTTCACATGGGTATGAGCTTACAGAAAGATATTCGGAGATGGGCTTTTCAGATTCAGATTCTGACCCAGGCTCAATATATCGGACGCTAAAAACATTGGAGTCAGAAGGTTTTATAGAATCCAGGTGGGAAACCGGTGGAAGTGGACCGGCTAAAAAAATATATTCCATAACCCCGGAAGGGACAGGAATGCTGACCAGCTGGTCTGCGGAGTTAAAAAAAAGGAAAAAGACCCTGGAACTATTTTTAAGCAGATATAATAACCTAAATTTTTCAAATTCAAGTAAGAATAATAGTTAATTAAACCCTTCATTTCCTATAGAAAAGATTGCACCACAAAATAAATTGCCAGACCAATCAGTATAACTCCTGCAACCTTTTCTATTTTATTCTGGTATTTGGATAAAAAAGATAAGTTTTTTAATATCCCGGTAAAGGTTCCCACAATTAGCAATGGAATACTTCTTCCAATAGCAAACACAAACATTAAAAGCATGCCATAGGCAGCACTTCCCTTCAAAGAGGAAAAGGCAAGTACAGAAAGAGTTACCGGCATGGTGCATGGTGAGGCTGCGATGCCAAAGGGAATTCCTAAAAGGAATGCACCAAGTATGCCACTTCCTTTCTTTGGGCTAATTTTAGAAAAACTCCAATTAAGATTTATCTTTATAACCCTAAGCAGCCACAGGCCCATGGCCAAAAGCACCACGGCTGTAATAAGGTTGAGGACAACCGTATTATTTATAATCCCCCCTATAAGGCCAGCAAATACTCCCAGCAGAGAAAGCATTACAGCTATGCCCAGTATAAAGGCGAGGGATAGTATAAACCCTTTCTTTTTACTGGCACCCCTTGCTCCCCCCACATAAGCGGTCACAAATGCCACCGTGGGAAGGGTGCAGGGGCTAAGGCCGCTAATAAAGCCGCTGGAAAAAACTATGGCCAACACTATATATAAGCTACTGCTGGTATCAAGGTTAAGCATTTTTTACCCCCTCCAATGCCTTATTTATCTCAGATTCTTCAAAAATGCCTCCAATCACCTTATAGGGTTTGCCCTTTGAATCTAGTATTAAAATAGAAGGCAAGTTAACTACCCCATTATCTTCTGCGATTTTTAAAGCAGCCTCCATATCTTCCTTTCCCAAGATACCAGTATTTATAAACAAAGTGTCAAATTTTTCCTTGTTAGCGTTAATAATCTCAAATGCCTTTTTATTATAATTTTCAAAAAATATCTTAGTGCTTTCACAGCATTCTGCATCATATGAAAATACTATAATAGAAGGCTTCCCTGATTTTAATATTTCTTCATACACTGTTTTTAAATTTTTATTAGCCCTGCTTTCCTCCTTTTCTTCTTCGCTGTCATTTTCTACAGAAGATTCGTTTGATTCTTCCTCACTGCTTTTTTGTTGTTCTTCTGTAGCTTTATTGCCTCCAGGATCTGCGGTCTGGTTTTCACTAGCATCCTGGCTGCCATTACTTTCTTCTTCCTCAATAAGCTCCTGAGGATTAATATTTTTAGAAAATCCTTGGACTGCTGTAAAAATGCCTGCGGCCACCGAAATCACCGCTACAGCAAGAATAATTATTTTAATCTTTAAACTCATTTCTACTCCTTGCCCTTGCCTGGTTTACACACTTTTAAAAACTATTAATCTACCCTCTTCTTGTTAGTTTAGATACTTTTTAATTGAAGAATAGGCCATTTTTTTCCTGGCATTAACCATGGGTTTAGCCACTAACTTTTTTAAATTTTCAACAATCTGGGCCAAATCATTATCCGGAATACCTATTACTCCTTCATCCTCTCTTATATCTGTAGCATCCCTGCAACCATAACACCCCCAGCATGCATTTAGTTTGCCGATCTTAAAAGGAATTACGGCAGTATCCACACAAGTAGCTTGGAACACTCCAGTAGATAGATTAAGCCTTTCTCCGCTTTTATATATTGAAGCCAGAAGCAACCACATTATTTTCTCAGGCTGGGTTTCAATTATAATTACCTGGGGGCTAAAACTAGACTCCACGCTTGAGGTTAGAGCAACCGCACGGTATCGGCCAAGCTCTAACCTAGGGACCTGTTCCATCATTTTTTTTCCCACTTTAGGATCTGAAAACAGCCCCATATTGTAAAGCATCTTACCTGAAGAAAGTATAGGGGGTAACTCCTTGAAACCAAATGCTGCTGCCGCTGCAGGACAGGAAATATTTTTCTTGTCTAATAAAATATTTTTCCCTTTTTGTACAAGATTGATTGCCTGGCAAAACCTTACTTTAGGTCTGTCAAAATTCTGGAAATTACTAACATTTTCTGCCTTTAAAAACTTAATTCCTACTGGTTTTTTATCCAAGCTTAGTATATCGCTTAAAACTTTAATATGTTTACTTAACTCACCCATCAACTGCCATTCCCCCTCTTGTATTTATCCTTTTGCCCTGGGCTGTAACTTGCTTCAAATACAGGCGCGCAGCCCTGCCTTTCTATCTCCTTTAATTTTTTGGCTAAAACCTCCTTAACAAATTCCATAGCTTTATTTTTATCTTCATCTATTATTGCTTCTTTTAGTTTGTAATATTCTTTTGGGTTTAAGCTTAGAACTATTTTATCCTTTACATGTTTTTTCACTTTTACCACCTCCGCTAATTAAATGCAGAAGGAATTTCAAACCCTGCCCTTTGTAATAATTCGAGTATCTTTTCCCTGCTTTTTTTAAATTCTGGCTCAAATAATTTTTTACATTTCAGTATGCTAACTTCTTCTTTTAACAGCCTTGCCACAAAAGCCATGCAAGTGGTCTCCCCACAGCTTCCGCAATTTGTTTTTGGCAACCACCTTAAAATCTCCAGTATTCCCGGTTTTTCCCTCCTTTTAAAGTTTGGCTCTATTTCATCTTTTCTGCTGTCTACTTCGTTTATCATATCAATTACTTCACCTAATATCTTTTTTGCTTCCTGCTCATCTTTTAGTTTGGTTACTGCAATTTTTTTAGGATGTATGGTTATAAGTTTTCCTTGCTTGCCAAAAGTAAGGGTATTGGCTCCTCTTATATATATGGCTTTACTGTTAACTGAATTTATATAAGGCAAAACCTCCCTTGCATCATTTGAAATTTCTGCAATTACCCTAATTTTTTCTGGATCTGCTAAACAGGGCAAAACTTCCTTTATTTCAAAATTTTTAACTAGCATTGTTTTCCAGTTTTGTTAAAATTATTTCTCTTACTTTAGCAGCAACAATCTCCATTTCTTCCCTGCTGTTATCTAACCCAATGGAAAACCTTATTGCGCTTTTTGCAAGCCCTGGCCTTAACCCCATAGCCATAAGGACATGAGATGGTTCAAGGCTTCCAGTGGTACAGGCTGAACCAGAGGATACAAATATTTCATCCTTGCTTAGATAGGATATTAATAATTCAGAATCAATACCCCTAAAACTAACATTTAAAGTATTTGGCAGGCACCTTGCAGAAGGGCTGTTTATTTTTATCTCTACAATACCTTCCAGGTTTTTAACTAAATTATCCTTTAATAAGTCCCTGATTCTTCTTAGTTTTTTTATATTTCCATCCATATTCTCTTTAACCAGTTCTCCCGCAAGCCCAAATCCAATAATGGAGGGTAGGTTTTCAGTTCCAGGCCTAATTTTTTTCTCCTGGTGCCCTCCTGAAAACAAAGGGGCAATCCTGGTGCCTTTTTTAATATAAAGAGCTCCAACACCCTTGGGGCCATATATTTTATGCGATGATAGAGACATTAAATCAACCCCCATATCTTTGGCATCTATTTCTAATTTACCCAGCCCCTGCACTGCATCTGTATGGAAAATAATCCCCTTATTTTCTTTTTTTGCAACTTTTACCATTTCCTTTATTCTTTGCACTGAACCTATTTCGTTATTTGCCAACATAATTGAAACAAAAACTGTATCCTCTCTTATACTGTCCTTAAAATCATCTAAAGATACAAACCCATTGCTATCCACGGGAAGATAAGTAACCCTAAACTCCTTTTCTCTTTCAACCTTCCTAAAAACGCCTAATACTGAAAGATGCTCTATCTGGGTGCTTATTGCATGGCCCTTTCCAGACCCAAGTACTCCCTGTATTGCCAAATTATTTGACTCGGTTCCCCCGCTTGTAAATATTATCTCTTGGGTGCTACATCCAATTAGGTTTGCTATTCTTTCTCTGGAAAATTCTAATTTTTCCCTGCTTTTCCTGGCAATCTGGTAAGGAGAAGAGGGGTTTCCATATGTACCTCTATTGCATTTATCCAAAAGATTGCAGACTTCTTCCCTTATAGGAGTAGTTGCATTATGGTCTAAATAAATTGCCATAGCATTCTATTTAGCACCCCATTTCTTTTTAGCCTGGGTAATTACATCTAATGAAGGGAAACTAATAGCTTTCTGCCGACAGACTGGCTCACAACCATTACAGCCAATCGTGCAATTATAGGGATTTTGTACCTCAATTTTTTCTTCCACCCTTTCATAAACTCCATTAGGACAGAAGTCTATACAAACATCACAGTTGTCACATTTGCCGTAATCAATGGCAGGAAACCAGTCTATTTCACTTCTGGGTATGTCATTTAAATCCATTTTATGTGCCTTCACCTATCTTTTCTCTTATATCCTTTGCTATCTTTTCTATATCACTATCTTCAAATGCAGGCTTAGGCTCTTTTTTTATACTGTAGTCTTCCATAACCTGGATATCCAGATCAGCCTTCTTTCCGGTGTATTCTGCTAAAATTTTAGATGCACACTTAACAGGACAACCATCAATTACCACAATTTTTGAGGCATTCTCTATTTTATTTAGTGAATTTTCATGCCCCAGGGTTAATGCCGCCAGGCATACCATGGTATAATCATCTGACTCAAGGCTTAGCCTTTTTGCAACTTCATTAGTAGTCTGCCCTGTATTGGAAGCGCCTGAGCAGGCAACCAGGGCAATCTTTTTATTATTTTTCATTTTTATCATCTCCTCTATGGTTCTTTAAATAACCTGGATTTATTACTTTCGCTAAATATTTAACATGGAATAACCAGTACTGGATTTTTGGTAGAGTGAAACGCCACATTTTGGGCAGTACTTCCCAAAATAATTTCTTTAGTTGCGCTCTGGCCCCTTTTAGCTAGCATAATCAAAGAAACCTCTTCCCTCTGGGCTGCTTCTATTATATTTTTTGCAGCATCTCCCACTTTTATCTCTGTATTCACTTTTATATTACCGGTTATGCCATCTTTAATTTCTTTTAATATGCTCTCAGCTTCCCCTTTTACTTTTTCAAAATGTTTCTTGCTGTGGGCCTTCTCTATTACATGGATAATATAAACCTGGTTAAAACTGTCCCTGTTTTCCCTCACGACATCCAACAACTTGGCCGAACATTCTGAAAAATCTGTGGGTATAAGCACTTTAGGAAATTTTAGGCGGCAGTATGGTGCTAGCTCCCCTTTTTCTTTTTTAAACCGTTCAATAAGCAGTGGAGTCTCGGTAATCCTTAACAGGTCAAATGCGGTACTCCCCATAAAGAAGCTTTTTATAAAGCCTGCCCCATGTGAACCCGTAACTATCATGGATACATTTTCTTCTTTAGCAATGCTGTTTATTTCCTCTGCTGGAAATCCTATTTTCACTATTACCTTGGACTTAACCCCCTCTGTCTCCAAGTTCTTTCTTATCTTATCCAGTCTTTTCCGGTTTGGAGCCACAAAGTCAGAGGCGTTTCCTCCTGCAGAACTAATATCTACAACATGGGTTAATATGACTTCCTCCAACCCAAGGTTTTTAAACTCCCCAACACAATCCAGGAGAAGTTTTGATTCCTCCGAAAAATCTATTGAAATTAATATTTTTTTAAATAGCATTAAAAATTCTCCCTCTAATATTTATTTTTTAGCCGGAAACCAGTGCCTGGTCCTGTTGGCAATCCTTACCAGGGTAAGCATCACCGGAACCTCTACTAGTACTCCCACTACTGTAGCCAGGGTAGCTCCTGATTGAAGGCCAAAAAGGGATATGGCCACAGCAACTGCCAGCTCAAAGAAATTACTTGCCCCAATCATAGCTGCAGGAGCAGCAACACCGTGGGACAGTTTCCAAAGTTTCGACCATCCATAAGCTATAATAAAAATCAGGAAGGTCTGGATGACCAAGGGTATAGCAATAAACACTATGTGCACAGGGTTGCCCAGTATTATATCTCCCTGGAAGGAAAAAATAATAATTAAGGTTAAAAGAAGGCCAATTACAGTTATCTTGTTAAATTTTTTCAAAAACACATTCTCAAAATATTCCAGTCCCTTCCTTTTTATTACCCAAATCCTGGACAGGTAACCTGCCGCAAAAGGTATGACCACAAACAAGACTACCGATAAAAACAGGGTATCATAAGGAACGAATACATCGCTTACCCCCAGAAGAAAGGCAACAATGGGAGTAAAAGCAAAAAGTATGATAATATCATTTACTGCTACCTGCACCAGCGTATAGGCAGGGTCTCCGTCTGAAAGATAGCTCCAAACAAAAACCATAGCTGTGCATGGCGCCGCTCCCAACAGCACTGCTCCTGCCAAATATTCAGTAGCTAAAGCCTCGGGTATAAATTTGGCAAAAACAATTTTTAAAAAAAAGAATGCTATCCCGTACATGGTAAAGGGCTTAATTAACCAGTTGGTAACGGTGGTAACCGTAAGCCCTCTCGGCTTTTTAGTGGCATTAACAATGCTGGCAAAATCTACCTTTAGCATCATGGGATATATCATAAGCCATATCAGTATGGCAACTGGTATGGATACATGAGCATACTCCAGCTTGCTTAGGGCATTAGGAAAGGCAGGCAGCCACCTGCCAATAGCCACTCCAACACCTATGCACAACAATACCCAAACAGTAAGATACCTTTCAAAAAAGGAAATTCTTTTTTTAACCATATTACCCGCCTATTTTAAGATTTTTTTTATTTCTTCCGCTGAGGGAATTTTTCCCGAAAATTTAACCTCTCCATCTACAGCCAGGGCAGGGGTAGTCATAACCCCAAAATCTATTATCTGGTTTACATCTGTCACCTTCTCCACTTCTGCCTCAATTCCAAGGCTTTCCATAGCCTTCCTTGCATTTTCTTCTGTTTTCTTACATTTAGGGCATCCCGAACCTAAAATTTGTATTTTCATTCTTATCTCCTCCTTATCTTAAGCAAAAAAATGTCCAAACAGCATGCCTACAAAAGTAGACATCACAATTACCAATAATACATAAGTTAAAGTTCTTTTTACTCCCATTACTCTGCCTATAACTATCATATTCGGCAGGGAAAGGGAAGGTCCTGCAAGAAGCAATGTAAGGGCTGGGCCCTTTCCCATGCCCAGATCCATCAATGCCCTTATAATAGGCACTTCAGTCAACGTTGAAAAATACATAAGGGCCCCAAAAATAGAAGCCATAAAATTGGACTTTAAGCTATTTCCCCCAACCCAAGTTTCTACCACACTCTGGGGAAGAAAATATTTAATTACTCCAGCCACAAAAACTCCAACCAGCAGTATAGGGATAATCTGCCAGGCAAGCTTGCCCGTCTCTTTTAGCCAGTCCTTAATTTCATTTCTCTTAAAGCCTATTATAAGTATAGCTATAAGTATAGCTAAAGAGACCCCAGCATATATCCACATCTGGGCGGCGCCAAACACCAATATCCCAAGCAGGGAAAGGAAAAATACAATACCTATGTATTTGGGCTTAGAGTGTTCGCCCTCCTCTGCAGAAGCTACAAAATTGCCATTAGCCTGAAACCTTCTCTCATCCTTCATCCATATAACCGACATAAGCAGGCCTATAATCACTGAAAATATTATAGCTCCAATTCCTCTGGCAATACCCAGGTCATAGCCTAGAAGCCTTGCGGTATATACAATTGCTAAAATATTTATGGCAGGACCTGAATAAAGGAATGCTATCGCAGGCCCAAGGCCTGCCCCCCTTTTTCTAATGCCTGCAAATAATGGTAAGATAGTGCAAGAACATACCGCAAGTACAGCCCCCGAAACCGCTGCCACACTATATGATAACCACTTTTTTGCTTTTGTCCCAAAATATTTAAGCACTGCCCCTTTAGAGACAAACACAGCAATAGCCCCTGCTATAAAAAAAGCAGGCACCAGGCAGGTTAGAACATGAGCTGAAAGATATTCCAGCAATGCCAGCCACCCGCTTCTAACTGCTTCAATAAATATATCCATTAAATTTCTTCCTCCTTAAGAAATTCTTCTATTTTTTTCTCTATCTCATCTCTAATTGTTCTAAAAGCCTCAAGCTGTTTTTCCCTGCTTCCAATAACGCTTGCCGGATCCCTGAAGCTCCAGTGAACCATTTTTACTTTTCCCGGGAAATGAGGGCAGCTTTCTCTAGCATTGTCACAAACGGTAATAACATAATCAAAATCCTGCCCCATAAATTCATCCACGCTCTTAGACCTGTGGGTAGATATATCTACACCTGCTTCTTTCATCACTTCAATGGCAAAAGGGTGTACCCTGGAAGGCATAATACCAGCGCTATTTATATCCCAATCCCTCCTGTATTTTTTAAAAAACCCTTCAGCCATTTGGCTCCTGCAGGAATTGCCCGTGCACAAAACCAATATCCTCATTTCTTCTCCCATTATTTTTTACAAATCTTCCTACGGTCAACTTTTCTGATCTTTTTCCTATCGTCTTCAATCTTGCTATCACCTGCCAATGAATTTTTAATGCCCTCAACTATCTTTTTAATTTCGCCCTTCATCTCTTTTCTAATGCAGTAATTTACCCACAATCCCTCTTTTTTTGACTCTATAAGCCCGGCATTCTGCAGCGACTTAAGGTGTATGGAGATAGTGGGCTGGGACAGCCCGATAACTTCCTTTATCTCACAGACACACAGGTTATCCCTTTCCATTAACAGAAGGATTATCCTAAGCCTTCCTTCATCGGCCAGCGCTTTTATTGTTTTGACCATGTTTTTTAAATTTTCCATAATTAAATTATAATTATATATTTAAATATGTCAATATAGCTATTCCCTTTTTACCTTTTGTAAAAGCTTCTGCAGGCTTGCTTTACATAAGCCTTATTCATCGGAAATATATATACTGTTATATATAAAGGTAATTTGTAAATAATAAAAAGTTAAAAATAGGTCAATTTAAAAATCCCCTCAATGCAGTTTCAAATTATGCCCGAATCTAATATAATAGCTATACTATGAGAAGGAGTAGAAGAACCCAGTTAAAAAGATCCAGCAATTACAAGTATCTGGCAATAATTGTAATTATTCTAGCTGCCCTGCAATTCTGGGTTTTAAAAGATTACTACAAAGAAGTGATAAAAAAGATTCCACTGGATTTATTTCAATCTAGTAAGAGTTATCCAATTAGTGAATTGGTAATAAACGAGGAGAGCCCAGAACCAGAAGAAGCTACCACGATGCTAGCAGAAGAAACCCCGGAGGAACTAGAAAGCATGGAAATTGAACTAACTAAAGCCACCGAGGTTCCAACTCCTAGTGGAGTTGAAAACAGCCAACTGTCTGATGTCCAGAAAGATATAGTTTTAAAGTCACTGGAGATGCTTGAAGAAAATATAGAATACGGTTATGAGCTTTACCCGGAAACAGGATACCCCACAGACAATATAGGAGTTTCCACCGACATAATAGCCATGGTTCTAAGGGACTGCGGTTATGACTTAATGGAGTTAATTTATGAAGACATGTTAGAGCATTCAGAATCTTATCCCATGGATATAATTGGAAGGGATGAGCCTATAAAATATATTGATTTCAGGCATGTTTTCTTCCAGGAAACATTCTTTAAAAGGCATGCGCTGGAGCTTGACACAGAATACGATCCAGAGCACCCAGCCAATAATATCCAATGGCAGGCTGGGGATATTGTTTATTTCCAGCTTGATGAAGAAAACCCCCATAAGGATCTAGGTGGCTTCATCTCATCGCACACCAATGAAAATGGCGTGCCTTTGGTAATAATGACATCAAAAGAGCTAGGCAAGGTAAGTGAAGTTGATGTACTTCTAGATTATGAAATAGTCGGCCATTACAGATACCCTTACCCTGAAGATATGGAATAGTTTTTTTAGAAATACATAGCAGTTCTTACAATTCTAAAACATGCTAACATCAATATTAGAAATTATGTGGGTAAAATAACAGTGCTAAATTTCAGCCAGAAAAATTCAATCACCATGAAGTATTCCTGGTAAGCCTATTATATATGAGCAAAATGAAGGAAGTTCTTTTAAAAATTTAAATAAAACAAATTACTGTTGACTATTTAAATAGTTGGTGCAACTTTAATTATATTAGTGTCACTTATAGGAGGCGGCGATGCATATGCCTGATGGATTTGTGGATCTCAAAACTGCCGTATCTACTGGCACAATTTCAGCCGGAGGACTGGCGGGGGCAATATATGGAGCAAAAAAATATTTTAAAACCCGGATGAAAGTCAGATAAATCATCTGCCTCAGGCATTACATTTCTTGCCTCTTTCATTATATTATCTACATCACTTAAAATAATTGAGATTGTAAAATTTATCTAGCCTGGTAATCAATATGCCTGAACATAAAAAATACGCAGTACAAATTAAAAGCCTTTCTTATAAATATCCTTCTAGCAGCCACTTGAGCCAGCCAACCCCAGAATTGAAACTGGCGCTAAAAGACATAGCATTTAAGGTTAAAGAAGGAGAGAAAGTTTCAATAATTGGTCCCAATGGGGCAGGCAAATCTATCTTTCTTTTAAACATTGCCGGGCTCATGGACGGAGAATACAGGAAGGGAGATATATCCATTTTTGAAAAACCCTAAACAAAGCTAACTTTCATAGCATTAGAGAGGATATAGGATTTGCTTTCCAGGATCCCATTGACCAGCTGTTTTCCACCAGTGTATTTGACGATGTTGCTTTTTGCTTGGTTAATTTTTTAAGGAAAAAACCATCATTATTGCCACCTATGACCTGGATATGGCTTATGATTTTTCTAACCGCCGCATTATAATAAACAAGGGCAGGAGTACCTATGATGGAGAAGCAAGCGAGGCCCTTACAGACAAAAATTTCTGAAGGAAAACCATCTTGACCTGCCTTTAAAACTTCAAGGTATATAAGTTTAACCTAAAGAGTGTCTATTTCCTCCAGAATAGAAACGGATTGAAGTTTGTTTTGTAATCATAGTAGTCTACATTTTCTGCTTTTTTCAATACGTGTACTATCTTGTAGGTTGCAGGCGTAAATACAGCTTCCAAGCCAACCTTAAACACATAATTGGACACAATTATAGAAATTATTAAAGGAGCCGGATAAAGCCCGCTAAAGGCAATTATTACAAATACCATAGTATCTACTCCCTGGCCTACAATGGTGGATCCAATGGTCCTTGTAAAAAGCCACTTCCCCATGGTTAAAATTTTCATTTTTGCCATGATAAAAGAGTTGGAAAATTCCCCCAGAAAATAGGCAATAAGCGAAGCAGTAACAATTCTTGGAGTCTGCCCTAGAATTGCCATATAAGACTCTTGCAGATCCCATCCTTCAGCCGGCTTTATTATTCCAATAACCCCCAGGGTAACGGACATAAGAACTGCACAGAAAAAACCAATCCATATAACTCTCCTGCTTTTTCTGTACCCATAAACTTCGGTAAGGATATCGCCAAAAATATATGAAAGGGGAAAAAGTATAGTACCTCCGTCAAAGGTAAGCCTCCAAATCTGGACAATCTTTGTAGAGGCAATATTGGAGATCAAAAGGACTGCCACGAACAGTCCCACAATTAAGTCAAAGTATTTATAATTTTTCCCATCCATAAGAATATATTTTACATTATTTGGGAAATATAAAAAAATATTGATAATCTGTTAATATTAAGATATATTAATATATTAATATTATATGACCTAGGAGACCCATGCTAAAAATAGAAACAGAGCTTAAAGATATTTTTGGGAGAAGGGTTAACCTTAAAAAATATGAAAGGATGTTATATTCCACTGACTTAGGGGTGATGCCTTCCTTTGTCAGAAAAAGCATAGATAGCCTCCCTGATGCAATCGTGCTTCCCAAAAATACGGAAGAAATTATTAAGCTGGTAACGCTTGCAGGCAAATATAATATTCCACTAACCCCAAGAGGCTTAGGAACCAGTGGCTATGGAGGCTCTATACCTGCAGCAAGAGGAATAAGCATTGTATTTTCCCAGATGAATAAAATAAAGAAGATCAACAAAAAAGACCTAACTGTAACTGTTCAACCGGGTATTATATGGAAAGACCTGGAAACAAAATTAAATATAGAAGGATTAGACTTAAGGCTTTATCCTTCAAGCGCTCCCGGGTCTACTGTAGGCGGATGGCTGGCTCAGGGCGGGATAGGGATTGGCAGCTTCAAGTATGGAAAATTTAGCAGCTTGGTCCAAGAGGTAAAAATTGTAACCCCCCAGGGGAAGCAAAAATCCCTCCGGGGAAAAGATATAAGTTTGGTAGCAGAAAGCATGGGGACTACCTCCCTTATAACTGAAATCACCTTTTCAATTAAGAGAAAGGAAAGAATTTATAAAAAATTGCTCACCTTTGATAGCCTTTCCCAAATTGAAAAATTTGCCAGCCAGGCTTACAGAAAAAATATTAGCTTCTATACATTTTCATTCATAAACCCAGCCATGGCCAAGGCTAAAAATAAAATAGGAAAAAACGGGGAATCATTAGAAGAGAAGTATAATGTACTTATTTCCTATTTTGAAAATTGTAAGGAAAATGTGGAAAACTTTATCAACAGCCTGAATTCTGGAGCTAAGATTAGCAGCAGCAGTTTGGCTGAAAAGGAATGGGAAAACAGGTTCTTTGTAATGAGGATAAAAAAGCTAGGTCCTTCATTGGTACCCGTGGAAGTAATAATTC
Organism: uncultured Actinomycetota bacterium; assembly: GCA_964423265.1. Classification (GTDB taxonomy): domain Bacteria; phylum Actinomycetota; class Humimicrobiia; order Humimicrobiales; family Humimicrobiaceae; genus M55B165. The sequence goes on along the minus strand of CAYREF010000001.1, from coordinate 54,225 downwards.
CAAAAGAGAGAGCAGGTCAATTTTACAATATTGTTTCCAGGGAAATAGACAGCGGATTCCTTTCAGAAAACATCTACTCAAAAGATGGGAGCCTAACTGTTTTAGGCTTTATACTTTCTGATGAAAGAAGTCTATCATATGCGGCTACCTTTACCGCTTCCATCTCTCTGATAAAAGCAGCTGAAAAATTAGGGGGAAAAGTATACAGTCCGGGGATGTACTTTAATTACAAATCCCAAAGAAGCTTGGGAGATAAGTATGATTATCTTTTAAATTTCAAAAAGCAGGCAGATAAAGACAATATCCTCAACCCCGGAAAGCTGTTCTCCACTGGCTCCCTAAAGAATAATCCTGCAAAAAAACTTAATTCCCTTATGCGGTTAGCTGAAAGGCTGGAATGGCTTTACCCCATTTTAAGGAAAATGGTAAAGAATAGAAGGAATGGTAAAAGTGAAACAGCTAAAATACCTAAAGACGCACTGTGGTATTCTACCCTTTGTGCAAAATGCGGCTACTGTGTACAAGCTTGCGAACTCTATGAAAGCAGGCTGTGGGAAAGCTCCACACCAAGGGGAAAATGGAAAATATTGAATGAATACCAGAAGGGAAATATAAAATTAGATGATGAAATTGTAAAATCTTTCCTACTTTGCACCACCTGCAAAAGATGCGATCCGGTTTGCCAGGTAGAAATACCAATACTGGAGACCTGGGATAATATGAGGGAAGATTTAGTATACAAGAAGAAATATCCTACTATTCCTGCTTTTGAGATGATGGCTTCTTCTTACAGGAACGAAAATAACATCTGGGCAAAGTTTAAGGAAGATAGGAGCAAATGGTTACCGGAAGATATAGAGGTTAGCCCTGACAGCAGCACTCTGTACTGGGCCGGTTGTACAGCCTCCTACATAGCACAGGACATTGCCCAAAACGCAACCAGAATACTCAAGGAAGGTGGAATTGATTTTACTATTTTAGGAGAAGAAGAAGCCTGCTGTGGAGTTCCCTTCTACATGGCAGGTAAATGGGACGTATTTGAAAAAGCTGTAAGAAAAAACATCGAAAATATAAACAAAAAAGGTATCAATAAAATAATAATATCCTGTCCTGGCTGCTGGGTAACGCTTAATGACATGTACCGAAAATGGGCAAAAAAATTAGGGCTTAAATTTGATGTAGAACTGGAGCATATTACAGAAACTGCTTCCAAACTTCTTGGCGAGGGCAAATTAATTCCCAAGCTCAATAGGAATGAAACTGTAACCTACCATGACCCCTGCCACATAGGAAGGCATGGTAACATATACCAGCAGCCCAGGGACATGATTGCTTCTATTCCAGGAATCACTTTCAAGGAAATGGAGCACAGCAAAGAAGATGCCCTTTGCTGCGGCAGCGTGCTTACCAGGGCCGGGGAACCCGACCCAACTGCAGATCTTATTGGTAAAATGAGAATAGAAGAAGCCAGCAGCACAGGCGCAGAAACTATCCTCACCTCTTGTCCCTGTTGTGAGGTTCAGTTAAGGGTTAGCAACAAAGAAAAAGATTTAAAAATATTAGATGTAACCGACTATTTCATTGAGTCACTGGGTTTTAAAAGCAAGGATTCAACCAATGATACTCTGCAAGCATGGGAAGTATTCGATATCATGATAAATTACATGACAGCCAGTGGAATGGCAAAAATTATGAAAGATTTTATGGCAGACTTAATTTCTGCCATGCCAAAATACATGAAAAAAATGATGAGGGTAATAAATAAATTGCCATCACCTTTAACAAACTTGGCTTATTCTTTTATGCCTAAAATTATGCCTGCAATGATACCAAAAATGCTCCCTAAAATGATGCCCCAGGTACTGCCAAAAATATATAAATACTTTAAAAGAAACATCCCCCAGATGCCTGAGTCCATGGAAAAGCTGATGCCAAAAATGTTCCCGGAGGTTATGGATGCACTAATGCCTTCCATGTTGCCTAAAATAATCCCCCTTATCATGGATAAAATGATTTACGAATTAAGGAAGGGTAATTTTTAAATATTTCTTTAAATTGACTATATAGTACTTATCATTTAATATTCATAGTAGCAGTTAGAAGGGATATCTTAATGAAAAAAAATGAATTTTATAATTTGCATGCAGACATTTGCAAGACAATTTCAAACCCCAGAAGACAGGCAATCATAAATGCACTAAGAGAGGGAGAAGTAAAAGTTAATGATCTTGTAAAGAAAACCGGGATCCCTCAAGCTAACCTGTCCCAGCACTTATCACTGCTAAGGGCCAAGGCAGTAGTTAATACAAAAAAAGAAGGAAATAATGTTTATTATTCTATTTCCAATCCAAAAATAATTAAAGCCTATGACCTTATAGGCGAGGTCTTATTGGAAGAACTTGCCAATAAAAATAAATTAATAAAGAAGTCAATTGAAAAATAAATTTTTATGGAGGAAAGATGGACAAAGAAAAGGAAGTTGACAAAAACATACTATGGTTTATTATTGGCGGAGCCGCTATGGGAGCATTCGCAGGCTACATAATTAAAAGAATAGGCCTAAAAAACATTACCACTTTACTCCAGGCAAAAAATATAATTCCACCCGATGCAGCCAAAGCAATTAAGGATTTTGCTACCAGTAAGCTGGGGGAAGATTAGAGAAGAAAAATTAAAGCCTCTTTGAAAGAGGCTTTAATTTCTACCTTTTATTTTTTTACAATCTTATTTCTGGGTTTTTTCTTCATAACCATAAAATAATACAAGATCGCTGCCAGCCAGCTTAACCCTACTGCCCAAGAGGCAATTAAAATAACTAGCCATATTGTCTTAGCATTTTCTGCATCACTAGGAAATTCTTCTTTTTTCCTTTTTGCACAATCAACTATAGCAATAATCCAAACAATAAATAAAAACAAGCCAATTAGTGCAAATACTACCCAGCAAATAATGGCAAATGCACCAATACCTAACCCTACCGCATCACTAGGCTCCATCTAAACCTCCTTAGTTTAGTAATTTCTCTAATTTTAGCATTTACAAAATACTGTTTCAATATTTTTATAAAAATTATTTTTATTGTTTTCTTAATTTAGGAGAGTCGAACCACAATCCATCTACTGCTACCTGATTACCTTCATTATCAAAAACAACAGTAACCAACACACCATCCTTAGTAAATTTTGCCCTGTAATAAACAGAGATAAGGCCGTCATCTTCATAAGCTTCCAGGTATTGTTTGGAAGAAGATTCATACTTTCCTATTTTTTCATAAAGGGGCCCGGAAAAAGATTCCTCAAATTCCTCTTCTGGAAGTGCATTTTTCATCTGCCCTGAAAAATACTTGGAAAACTCTTGTAATTTCCATCATTGAAGGCTATCAACATTTCCTCTGTAATTTTTGCGGCCTCTTCTTTTTGCTCTTCATCCAAGATAATTACATTTTTAGTACAGCCAATGCTAAAAATAATTAATAATAATGTTAAGGGCAATATAACTCACTTTTCAGACTTCTTCATTTTTTCCTACTTTTTGTAATAACCAAGCCATATTTTCACCTAAAACTTTTAATGTTTCCATTCCTTCTTCATCTTTTCTAACCTCGCCCGGGTGTCTCCCTACAGCAAAATTCCATGAGCTTGATGAAGGCACTACAGTCTGGTTTGCAAGAAACATATTGTTTATCTGATTCAGGACACAAACAGCACCCTGCCTCCTGACAACAGCTACGCTGCAGCACACCTTTCCCTTTAACAGAAAGCCGCCCACCCGCGCGCAATAGCCCAGCCTGTCCACTAATGCTTTAGTTTGAGAAGTCATTGAAGCAAAATAAACAGGGGAGCCAATTATAATTCCATCAGCACTATAAACTTTTTTAAGCCAGACGTTTAATTTATCATCATCAAGTGCACAATATCCAGTACCCATCTTTATGCACTTTAAACATCCTGTACAAGCTTTTATGTTATGCCCGCCCATATTTATTATTTCAGTTTCTATATTGTTTTTCTCCAACTGCCTGAAAACTGTATTTATTGCTATTCGGGTGTTACCATTTTCTCTGGGACTTCCATTAAATCCTATTACTTTCATTATTGCCTCTCATGTTTAATTTATAAAAATTCTGGGGATTCTTGAACGAAAATTGCATACAATTTCGTAATTTATGGTTCCCGCTAACTCTGCCAGATTTTCAGCGCTAATTCTTTTATCCCCGCTGCTGCCAAGCAATATGACTTCATGACCGGCCTTGATGCGGTCTGCCCCTTCTATATCTGTTAAATCTATCATAATCTGGTCCATGGTAATATTTCCCACCAGCGGAGCAAATTGGCCGTTAATTATTGCACTTGCCTTATTGGAAAGTATTCTGCTATATCCATCCGCGTAACCTATGGGAATAGTTGCAATTATGCTCTCCCTTTTAGTTTTAAAAGTTGAACAATAAGAGATACCTTCCCCTGGAGCCACTTTTTTTATAAAAGTTATCCTAGATTTTAAGCTTAATACCGGCTTCAAATCCAATTTCGAGCTAGAACCGCTAAAAGGGTTAAGGCCATAAATTGCAATCCCCAGCCTTACCATGTACATCTCCATTTTTCTATACTTTAGAAATGCAGCACTATTACAACAGTGGAAAAATTTTATCTCCTTCTTTAATTCCCGTATTTCTTTAAGTACTTCCCAAAACCTTTTCCACTGGATTTCCGTAAACCTATCCCCTTTTTCGCTGGCACAGGAAAAATGGGTAAATATCCCTTCAATACTTATATAATCCAGTTCCAGTATTTTCTTTATCTGCCTTGCACAATCCCTGAAATTAATTCCCAGCCTATTCATTCCTGTATCGATGTTTATATGGCAATTAGCTGTTTTGCCTAAAGATTTTGATATCTTTGATATGGTCTTTGCTTTCCTGGCTGAGCTTATGGAAGGAGCCAAATCATATTTTACCGCATCCTTTATGGCTGGACCTGGGATTTCTCCCAAAATACAGATGGGAGCCCCGATCCCTGCTTTTCTTAGCTCAACTCCTTCTTCTACCAATGCTACTCCCAGGCAATATGCCCCATCCTTTAGGGCCCTTTTTGATATTTCTACCGCTCCATGCCCATAAGCATTGGCTTTTACCACAGCCATTATTTTGGTATCCTTGTTTTTCAGAAGCAATTTAAACTGGGATAAATTATAGCTGAGGTTTTCTAAATTAATTTCAATCCAGGTAAATCTTTTCCCTATTTTGTTACTGCCTAGCATATAACTAACTTTTATATCATTGATTTTACTATATCTGACCTGGTAATAATGCCCACCAACTTTTTATCCTCGTCCACCACCGGTACCCTGTTAATATTTTTTTCAGTCATCAAGTTGGCTATTTCATTTACAGGAGTGGTTTCTGTAACTGTTATAACTTCTTCTGTCATTATATCTTCAACTTTGGTTGCAAGATGCTTTTTTAGGCTTTTTTTAAATTTGGAAAGGCTCTCTAGGTATATTATGCTATCTAGAAGTTTAAAGTACCTGGGGAAATGAAGATCCGTATCCTGGACAATAATATCCCCCTCAGTAACAATGCCTATCATGTTCCCCTGTTCATCCAGCACAGGTACCCCGCTAATATTATTATCTAAAAGGAGATCAGATAACTCTTTTATGGATATATCCTTGCCTATAGTTATAACATTTGTGTTCATAACGTCTTTTGCCACTAATTCTGCCATAAGTCACTCCTTGTATTTTATTCTTTCTATTTTTAAAAAAGTTTTTTTAATCCCTTCCAGCAAGTCGGTAGCTATCATGGAAGTTTTGCTGGTATTTTTGGAAACAATGTCCGAAGCCATCCCATGGATAAAAACTCCGCAAGCAGCCCCCTCGAACTTATCCATTCCCTGGGAAAGTAAAGACCCAATAATACCAGTTAGTATATCGCCGGTTCCGGCTGTCGCCAGTGCCCAATCCCCGGTATTATTTATAAAAGTAGTTCCATCTGGTTCTGAAATCAGGGTCCTGGCCCCCTTTAAAACTGACACCAGGTTAAATTGCCTTGCCACCCCTACATTTACATCATATCTCTGGTCCAAGCTAATTTTATCCCTGCCCAGTATTACTGATAGCTCGCCTGCATGGGGGGTAATTATTACATGGGACAAGTCAAAGTTTTGATCCTGGTCTGCTTCTCTAAGGCTGTACAGGGCTGCCAGGCCATCTGCATCAAGTACTGTAGGTTTTTTTACCTCCTTAAGTATTTCTCTTACCAGACGCAATGTGCTTAAATTCTTGGATATGCCGGGACCGATGGCCAGAGCATCAAAATTTGAACTCAAATCTATAATTTTTTCCAGGCTTCCATAATGAATGCTAACATCATCTGTCTGGTCTACTGGATACGTCATAACCTCTGTTAACTTTTGTTCAAAGATACTATTTAGCTCCCAGGGGCATACCAGGGTTACCAGCCCAGCTCCTGCCCTCATTGCAGAGAGGCAGGCCATAGAAGCAGCGCCACTAAGCCCGATAGATCCGGCAACAACTAAAAGTTTTCCTACTTTATGCTTGTAAGTCCAGGACTGGCGCTCAGGTATTTTTTCACAAACCCAATCTAGCCGGACTTTGAAAATATCTTCATACCCGCTAAAGTGCTTTGGGGGAATTCCTATATCCACAACTTTTATCTTTCCCGCATATTCAGCCCCCGGAAAATTAACAATTCCCAATTTTTTGCATCCAAATGTAATTGTCTTATCAGCCCTTACCGCAGTTCCTAAAACCATGCCATTGTCTGAATCTATACCTGATGGTATATCTACTGAGTACATTAGCTTGCCTTTATTAGACTTTGCCTGATTAATCCTATTTATTATAGTTTTTGCTTGTCCATAAATTTCTTTCCCGTGAAGGCCGGTACCGAAAATAGCATCCACAATAAAATAAGCGGAATCCAACTGCTGGCCAAAAATTTCTTCCACTTCCTGGTTTTCCATATTTAAGTAAAAAGTATCAGATCCCTTAAGCGCGGAAAGCTTATTAAAATAATATGAAGAATCACTGCTAAATTTTTCTGTGGGAGAAATATAGAAGACTTTTATATCAAAGCCTGCTTTTATTAAATCAATGGCTGCAACAAACCCGTCGCCGCCATTGTTTCCACCTCCACAAATTATTATTCCATTTGCGTCCTTTTTGTTTTTTAAATCACCTTTAATTTCTTTAGAAACACAATTCCCCGCATTCTTCATCAGCCATTTTGAATCTATACCACCATTTATGCATTTCCGATCAATTTCAGCTATCCTGCTTCCCCTAAGTATTCTTTCTAAACCCATATAATATTCCTTACAATTTACATGATAGAACTATTATAGCAAAAAAGAGCCGCTATAATTAAGCTTTAATTGAAACCGAAAAAGCAACTGCATACTCATTGGTAGCAGAAAGGGATAACTTTACTTCCTTTATACCTAGCTTCTCTGCAATTTCTTTAGCCCGTTCGTGTAAAACAATATAGGGGGAACCGTCATCCTTGTTTTTGATTTCAATTTCTTTCAATGATAAATTTTTCCCAAAGCCTTTTCCCATTGATTTGGCCGCAGCTTCTTTTGCCGCAAAACGTGAGGCTAGACTTGGATACATTTGCTTACCTTTGGACCGGCAGTATTTTAGCTCATCTGGAGTAAATACCCTATTTAGAAAAGCTTCTGAATTGTTAGCTGCCTTTCTTATCCTTTCAACCTCAATTATATCTACTCCTGCCATGTAAATAGACAATACTACTCCACGGTAACACTTTTTGCTAAATTCCTTGGCTGGTCAACATCACGGTTTAAATTTTTGGCAATATAGTATGCATAAAGCTGTAATGGTATTACAGACAATATTCCTGATAATTCCTCTAAAGTTTTTGGTATCTCAAAAGAATAATCTACATATTTACTAACCTGTGTATTACCTTTAGTGACTATTGAAAAAAGGGTAGCCTTTCTTGCCTTTGCTTCCTGTATATTGCTAAGCAGCTTTTCGTAGACATAATCATTGGGCATGATACCAACTACCACTGTTCTTTTATCGGTTAATGCTATAGGCCCATGTTTCATTTCCCCTGCCGGGTAACCTTCAGCATGGATATAGCTTATTTCTTTTAATTTTAAGGCTCCTTCCAGAGCCATGGGCAATCCATAAATCCTGCCGAGAAATAAGAAACAAGAATGTTTATAGGTCTGGTCGGATATTTTTTTAATCTGATCTTCCCTGTTTAGTATATCCTGGATTTTATTAGGCAGAAATTCAAGCTCTTCAATTACCTTTTCATAAAAATCATCATCTATGGTTCCCTTTACCCTAGCAAAATAAAGAGCCATGAGATACATAACCACAATTTGGGCAGTAAATGTCTTAGTGGCACAAACACCTATTTCTGGCCCAGCATGGGTATAAATTACAGAATCAGATTCCCTGGCTACCGTACTCCCCACTATATTGGTAATTGCAACTACCTTAGCTCCTTTAGACCTTGATTCCCGGATTGCAGCAAGGGTGTCAATAGTTTCCCCTGACTGGGTAATTGCAACAAACAGGCAGTTATCTTCCACAATAGGATCCCTGTATCTATATTCTGAACTATAGTCAACTTCCACAGAGATTTTAGCCCACCTCTCTATAATCTGCTTTCCTGTTAATGCTGCATGGTAGGAAGTACCACAGGCTATAATCTGTATTTTCTTTAAATCCTTTATTTTCTTTTCACTTAAGTTCAGTTCATCAAAGTTCAATTTACCATCTATAAGCCTGCCCCTCATGGTCTCTTTTACCCCATGGGGTTGTTCATATATTTCTTTAAGCATAAAATCAGGATAGCCAGCCTTTTCAGCATTGGCTATGCTCCAGTTGACTTTAAAGGTTTCCCTTTCAACCAACTTGCCCTCTTTATCATAAATATTTACTGAATCTTTTTTTAACCTTACTGTCTCATAATCATTTAATACCATAAAATTCCTGGTATGCTCCAAAACAGCTGGCATATCAGAAGCAAGGAAATTGCCATTCTTAGAGACGCCCACAATCAGGGGACTAGCCAGCCTTGCTCCAACAATCTCATCCGGTTTTTCTGATGATACGGCTACAATAGCCCCGGATCCTTTTATTTTCTTCATTAATTTCTGCATCGCTATCATCAAGTCGCCGCTATTGTATTCTTCTAAAAGATGGGGAAGGACTTCAGTATCTGTTTGGGATAAAAATTTATGGCCCTTTTCCTCCAGCTCCTTCTTTATTTCCTGGTAATTTTCAATAATTCCATTATGAGCCACTGCTATACTGCCGCTGCAATCCTTGTGGGGATGTGCATTAGCCCTGGTAGGCTCGCCATGGGTTGCCCATCTTGTGTGGCCAATGCCACAATGTCCATCTGTGCTTATATTCTTTAATTCTTCCTCAAGCTCTTTTATCTTACCGGCTTCTTTTACAATTGTTACCTTATATGCTCCTGAACTGTTGGCTATAATTCCTATACCCGCCGAGTCATAACCCCTATATTCAAGCCTTTTTAAGCCATTTATTAATATCCTCTTACAATTCCTGCTGCCAACATAGGCTACAATACCGCACATCAAATCCTCCCATCCCTTATTTTCCCTTATTGTAATCAACAATATAAGATGACATCATATCAGCCACCCTGTTTGCTTCTTCTATGGTTTTGGCTTCTATCATAACCCTTATAACCGGTTCAGTACCTGAAGGCCTAACCACTATCCTTCCATCATTCCCCAATCTTTTTTTCATAGCCGTTACCTTTTCCACCAAATAGCTGCTGTCTGCAATTTCCTTTTTATTTTTCACCTTTACATTCTTTAACACCTGAGGATACCTTATAATTATATTATAGATATCATCCGGGTTGTAATCTGTTGAAACTAATGTTTTTAAAAACTGCAATGCACTTACAAGGCCGTCACCTGTGGGGCTAATCTCCTTAAATATTATATGCCCTGATTGCTCTCCTCCAAATACAGCCCCGATCTCATTCATCTTCTCCAGGACATACCTATCCCCTACACTGGTTTTAAATACCTTAATGTTTTTTTCTTCCATAGCTTTATCAAAACCCATATTAGCCATAACTGTAGTAACTACCGCATTATTCTTTAATCTCCCTACCTTTGCCATGTTTACAGCACAAAAGGCAATTATATTGTCTCCATCCAGTATCCGGCCTTTCCTGTCACAAATAATTACCCTGTCGCCATCACCGTCAAAAGAAAAGCCGAAATCAGCTTTATTATCAAGCACCAGCTTCTTTAATACTTCAGGATAAGTAGACCCACAACCCCTATTAATATTTTCCCCTTCCAGGTCAGTGTTAAAACTTTTGACTCTTGCTCCCAGCCTGGAAAAAGCTTCCGGGGCAATAGCGCTTAAAGCACCGTTTGCACAATCAAGGACAACCTGACAGCCTTCGAGGTTTAACTTTATATTCTTTAGCAAATAATCAAGGTAAATTTCCTTTGCGTCTTCCAAATCTCTGCATCTTCCCACTCCCGTGCCAGTAGGGCAAAAATTATTTTTAAAGTCCTTATCTGCAATATAGTCTTCTATGGCTTTTTCCTGTTTATCCCTAAGCTTGTTTCCTCCCTTGCCAAAAAATTTAATCCCATTATCATCTAGGGGATTATGGGATGCAGATATAACCACTCCACCTTCCAGATTCAGTATTTTAGTAAGCAAAGCCACGGCAGGAGTACTGATAGTACCTGCCTTTAAAACATCCTGGCCACTTGACAGTATCCCTGCAATAAGGGCATGTTCAATAAAGTCACCGGAAGGCCTGGGATCTTTTCCCACAATTATCCTACCCTTTTCCTTGCCCTCAACAAGATACTTAGCCCCTGCATGCCCTACATTTAATGCAAGCTCTGCAGTTAATTCCTTATTTGCAATGCCCCTTATGCCGTCTGTACCAAAAAGTTTCCGTAAATCTTTCATATGTTTAATCCTCTATATACACTTTTTCCACAAAAGGGGAAGTCATACAAGATAATAGACCAAAATAATCTATATTAAAAGAAATTTTATCCCCTACAAGGAAGCTTCCCCCGCTTTTTTTATCCCATGAAATAACAGTATGGTCGCTGCTTTGGCCTAAAACTTTAATTGCCTTATTTTTTGCCTTTATTTTTCCGGCCCCAGTGTCCTGCAACCCCAGACCTAAAATAGCTTTTTTAGTACCTTCTTTTGACTCAATTACTTCAGCCTCTAGAACAAAGCAGTCCTGGTTAGCCCCCTCTATGTGGCGGTAGCCAACAGTTTCATGCCCTAAAAATATAGCCTCCCCGATCCTTACCTGGTTTATTCCTGCCGGTGTTTTTTTGGCCATAATTAAATTCCACAAGCTTGAGTTCCCCCCTGATAGCACCTTTACCTTTATTCCCAGTTCCCTTTTAAGCACATTTGCTGTATTAATCAGGGCATAAAGGCTGCTCTTTTTAGGTTCAGTTTCTGAGATACATCTGGCATTTGTCCCCAGCCCGTAAATTTCTACCCATTTGCAAGTCTTGGTTACCTTCCTGCAAAAAGATAAAACTTGCCTGGGAAGCAAACCCTCCCTTTCATCATCGATGTCCAGCATTATTAGAATTCTGTGGCTTTTATTAATTCTCTGGCATGCTTTCTCTATTCTCTTCACTGCTTCAATCTCTGTTTCCATGCTAATGCCGCATGTTCTTACCATCTGGCTGACTTCGCTTAACATAGGAGTCCTAAGCTGCATTAATTGGTTTCTCTTGAATTTTTTTTCCAGCTTCTCCAGATTTGGCAGCCTGCTGTCTGCAAACATTCCAATCCCTGACTCTGCAATAGCTTCGGCTACTCTCAGATTTCCTAGAACGCCCTTAGTAACAGCAACGACCGATATGCCTAATTCTGCACACCGGCCGCTTATAACTCTAGTATTATGCTTAACTCTATCTAGATTTATATATATTCTTGGATATCTAGCCAAATAATTGTATTACCTCTTTGAGAACTGTGGTCTCTTTCTGGCTTTCTTAAGACCATATTTTTTTCTCTCTTTTTCCCGGGGATCCCTGGTAAGCAAACCAGCTTTCTTTAAGATTGGCCTGTACTCTGCATTTATCTCCAGCAGAGCTCTTGAAATGCCATGCCTTAATGCATCTGCCTGTGCAGATATCCCCCCGCCTTTTATTCCGGCAACAATATTATAAGCATTATCAGTACCAGTTAACTTAAGGGGTTCATAAACAATAATTCTTAAGGTCTCTCTAGGAAAATAATCCTTAAACTTCTTATCGTTTACAATTATCTCTCCCTTTCCGGGAACCAATTCCACTTGCGCTATCGAATTCTTTCTTTTTCCAGTTGCTTTGTAACTAACCTTGTCTGCCAACTTTTATCCTCCTCAAATTTCTAATTTTTCAGGTTTTTGTGCTTTATGCGGATGGCTGGACCCCTTATAAATCTTTAATTTCTTTATCACTTTCCGGTTCAGCTTGTTACGGGGAAGCATGCCTTTAACCGCTATTCTTATTACATCCTCCGGCTTTTTCTTAAGTTTTTCTTCTAGGGTTTCGGCTTTCAGGTTTCCAATATGGCCGGAGTGCCTATAATATTTTTTATCCTGCATTTTTTTTCCGGAAACCTTTATTTTTTCTGCATTTACGACAACTACAAAATCGCCGCAGTCAACATTAGGGGTATAAATAGCCTTGTTTTTCCCCCTGAGTATTTTTGCAGCCTCAGTAGCAAGCTTTCCTAGGGTCTTGCCACTAGCATCTATTAAATACCATTTCCTATCTATTTCTCCTTTTTTTGCATAATATGTCTTAAATCCCGTTTCTGCCATATTTATCCTCCAATATTCAATAACTAACTTTGATAAGAAACAATCCTTTAGCCGGTACCGGGGTTTCGCTTAGGCTCCTCTCTTTCTTTTCTAGGGCTTCTTTTATGCTGTCAATGCTTCTGTTACCCTTTCCCAGATCCAACAATGTACCTACAATAATTCTTACCATATTATATAAAAATGAATTTCCCTTTATATTAAAAATAATTAAATTATTTTCAGATCTAGCTATATCAAGCCCAAAAACTTCTCTTACAGTATTATTCTTCTGGTTATCAGCCTTGCTAAAAGCTTTAAAATCTTTTTTTCCAACAAATAATTTAGAAGCCTCCTGCATTAGCGCCAAATCTAGCTTATGCGTTACCAATATGCTGTACTTTTTCAAAAAAACACTTTGAAAATTCCCGTTTACCACATAGTAGCTATATTCCCTATGCTTGGCACTCCTCCGGGCATCAAAACTTTTCCCAACTTCCTTTATAGACTTAAGCCCTATATCCGCCGGCAGCATGCAATTAACTGACCACTTAAACCTATACAGGTCCAGCTCTCCGCCAAACTTAAAATTTATCACCTGGTATAGGGCGTGCACTCCTGCATCAGTCCTCCCAGAATAGCTCAACTTAATTTCTGTGCCCAAAATTTTCCTAAAAACCTTTCCAAGTTCTGCTTCTATAGTGGGCACATTTCCAGGTTGAGACTGAAAACCGCGATATCCCGCGCCGTCATATTCAATAACAGCCATATAATTTGCCATTTTCAAACAACACTTATTCTACAAGTTCCATGATAACTATTTGCGCACCATCTCCGAGCCTGCGCTTATACTTAATGATCCTGGTAAAGCCGCTGTTCCGCTCATAAAGCCTTGGTGCAACTTCGTTAAATAATCTTTGCACACCCTTATAATTCTTAAGCAACCTAAGGCAATTCCTCCTGGCGGCCAAATTATCCTTTTTAGCCATGTTTACAAGTTTGTCCACAAATCCTCTTAAATGCTTAGCCTTAGGTAGGGTAGTTTCTATCCTTCCATTTTCAAATAGCGAAATAGCCATATTAGCCATCATTGCCTTCTGGTGGCTACTGCTTCCGCCAAATTTTGCTGCTTTTTTTGGTATTACCATAATAATCTTCTCCCGCTCTACTGCTTACTTTTAAAAGATAGTCCTAATTCTTTTACTTTATCCTTAACTTCCTGTATCGATTTTTGCCCAAAATTCCTGATATCAAGAAGCTCATCTTCACTGTAGTCTAAAAGCTTTTCTACTGTATCTATTCCTTCCCTCTTTAAGCAGTTATAAGCCCTTACCGAAAGCTCTAACTCCTCAATTGTCGGGTATTCGGGTTTTTCCTCTTCTTCCTTTACTTCTTCAAAAATAGGGTCATCTTTATTGCCCTTATCGGAAAGGTCAATCAGTAAAGCCATGTAATCATTTATTATTTTTGAAGCCTGGCTTAGTGCCTCTTCAGGTTTAATGCTTCCGTTTGTATTGATTTCCAAGATCAGTTTATCGAAATTGGTCATCTGCCCAACCCTGGTATTTTCAACTTTAAATGAAACATTTTTAATAGGTGCAAAAATAGTGTCTAGCGGTATTACCCCAATTTCATCTTCTTCAATTGAATTTTCGCTAGCCAGCCTATAGCCTTTGCCTCTCTCCAGTATAAATTCAACCATCAATTGGCTCTTATTGGTCAAGGTCGCAATATAGGTATCAAGGTTTAAAATTTCAGCCTCTGAAGTAAGCTTTATATCTGATGCTTTTACTTCACCAGGACCTTTTTTCTCCATTTTTAACTTTACCGGTTCATCCCCATCCATCTGGAAAATAACGCCTTTTAGGTTAGCAATGAATTCCAGTATATCTTCCTTCATTCCCTCAACTGTGGAAAACTCATGATCAACACCCTCGATTTTCAGCTTTGTTATGCCCACTCCTTCAATTGACGACAAAAGAACCCTCCTAATAGAGTTACCTAGAGTGTGGCCAAATCCCCTCTCAAGGGGCTCTATAATAAATTCACCATAGCTCTCATCCTGGTGTTGAATTCTAACATTTGGTTTTTGCATTTTTAACAATTTAAATCTACCTCCCAAGCAAAAATATTCTATTTAGAATATAGCTCAACAATTATCCTCTCATTTATTGGTGCCTTAATTTCTTCCCGCTTTGGCACCCTTAATACTTTTCCCTTTAAATTCTCTAAATTTACCTCCAGCCATTCTGGTGGAGTAAGGCTTGCAGCGCTTTCCTTTGACTCTATTACGGAAGCTATGTCTTGGCTTGACTGGCTGATACTTATCTCCTGGTTGTCCTTAACCTGGTAAGAAGGTATATCCACAACTTTGCCATCCACCATAACGTGACCATGCCCGATTAACTGCTTAGCCAAAGGCCTTGATGATGAAAAGCCCATCAGGTAAACAATATTATCCAGCCTGGTTTCAAGCAACTGGAGCAAGGTTTCTCCGGTTACACCACGCTTCTTTACAGACTTCTCATAATAATTCCTAAACTGCCTTTCTCTTAACCCATAATACCTCTTTGCCTTCTGTTTCTCTCTGAGCTGCGCATAATATTCAGACTCAATGGTCCTTCTTTTAGCTCTTTGTCCAGGAGAGTAAGGCTTTCTCTCAATAGCACATTTATCAGTAAAGCACCTTTGCCCTTTTAAAAATAGCTTTTGCTTTTCTCTTCTGCATAACTTGCATACTGATTCTTTTGTCTGACTCATTTTTTTAGAAACTCCTTTTTAAAAAATCTAAACTCTTCTTCTTTTAGGCAGCCTGCACCCGTTATGGGGAACAGGAGTAACATCAATAACCGATCCGATATCAATGCCAGCAGCCTGAATCGACCTTACTGCTGTTTCCCTGCCGGAACCTACACCTTTTACTCTGACATCAACTTTTGAAACTCCATGTTCCTGGGCCTCTCTTGCCACCTCGGTAGCAGTAATTTGTGCCGCAAAAGGCGTGCTTTTTCTTGATCCCTTAAAACCTTTCGCACCAGCACTGCCCCAGGCTATAGTATTACCTTTAGTGTCAGTAATATTAACAATAGTATTATTAAAAGTTGACTGTATATGGGCAATTCCATATGCAATATTCTTTCTTTGCTTTTTCCTTACTTTTTTAGCTTTCTTTTTCTTAGCCAAAATTTAACCTCCTAATTAACCTGTTTCC
Source organism: uncultured Actinomycetota bacterium (assembly GCA_964423265.1). Classification (GTDB taxonomy): domain Bacteria; phylum Actinomycetota; class Humimicrobiia; order Humimicrobiales; family Humimicrobiaceae; genus M55B165. Next base: position 38,182 of record CAYREF010000001.1, on the reverse strand, counting down.
TTTCTGCCTCTAATACCTACGCTTCTTTTCTTTCCTTTTCTAGTCCTAGCATTAGTATGGGTCCTTTGGCCCCTTACCGGAAGACCCCTTTTATGCCTGATACCTTTATAAGAGTTTGTCTCAATTAGCCTCTTAACGTTTTGGCTTACTTCTCTTCTCAGGTCTCCCTCGACCTTAACATTTGAATCAATATACTGTCTAATTTTTGCCACTTCTCCGTCGCTAAGGTCTTTAGTTTTTAAACTTTTTTCAATATTTAATTCCTCTAAAATCTTATTTGCTTTAGATTGCCCAATTCCATAAATATAAGTTAAGGCAATATTTATATGTTTATCCCTTGGTATATCTACTCCTGCAATTCTAGCCAATTTAAAACCTCCTTAACCCTGTTTTTGTTTATGCCGAGGGTTCTTGCATATAACCATTACTTTACCCTCTCTTCTTATAATTCTGCAATTATTGCACATTTTTTTAACAGATGGTTTAACTTTCATTTATATCCCTCTTTATTTACTTTTTCCTGTAAGTTATTCTGCCCCTGCTTAAATCATAAGGTGATATTTCGACTTTCACCTTATCACCGGGCAATATCTTTATATAGTGCATCCTCATTTTACCTGAAATATGGGCCAGCACTTTATGCCCGTTATCAAGTTCTACCCGAAACATTGCATTGGGCAGAGCTTCCAGTATTGTACCTTCAGCTTCAATTATTCCTTCTTTTTTACTAATTTTTATCCCCCTCTTATCTTTATTTAGAGCACAAACATGTAGGTTACCAAAAATCTTAACTGTTGTCTACACATTTTTTAAAACCCCGTAAGTACAGCAGGGCCACCTTCAGCTATTGCCACCATATCTTCAAAATGGCATGAAATAGACCTATCTTTAGTTACTACAGTCCACTTATCATCCAGAACCTTTACACCACTTTTCCCTATATTAAGCATAGGTTCTATGGCTAAAACCATTCCCCTTTTTAGCACTGGACCCTGGCCCGGAGGACCATAATTTAATATTTGTGGATCCTCATGCATATCCTTTCCTATACCATGGCCCACAAAATCCCTTACCACAGAAAAACCATCCTTTTTTGCCCTCTCTTCTATAGTATTGGAAATATCTGACAACCTTCCGCCAATCCTACATTTTTCTATGCTTAAGTTAAGTGCTTCCCTGGTGGCCTGCCAGAGTTGTCTGACTCTGCCATCAACTTTACCCACTAAAAAACTTCTAGCTGCATCGCCGCAATAACCTCCATGCTTTACGCCTACATCCACAGAAACCAGGTCTCCTTCTTCTATAACCCTGCCCCCCGGTATCCCATGCACCACTTCTTCATTTATAGAAACGCAAATACTGCTGGGAAAGGGGATCTTGCTAATCCTTCCTAAATATCCTTTAAATACAGGCTCTGCTTTTCTCCCATATATTATTTCTTCAGCTACTTCATTTAAATGTTTGGTAGCTAATCCCGGCTTTAGTATGCTTTTAATTTTCAAAAGAACTTCCGCTACTATATTAGCAGCCTTTCGCATCTTCTCTATTTCAATAGATGACTTGCAAATTATCATAAGGCATTTAATATCCTTTCGGTGACTTCTGCCTCAGAGCCATCACCATCTACATTTACCAGGGTCCCCTTTGATTGATAATAATCAATTAAAGGCTCCGTCTGCTTACGGTAAACTTCAAGCCTTTTCTTTATAACCTTTATATCATCATCTTTTCTTTTTATTAAAGTTTCCCCGCATTCAGGACAACGGTTTTTTTCACTTTCCTCCACTTTGGTTATCTGCTTGCATGACTTGCACAACCTTCTGCTGCTTAGTCTTTTAATTAACTCTTTCCTGTCTACTTCCAAATTCAGCACCTTGTCTATAGACAGCCCTATCCTAGTCAGCACCCGGTCAAGCATCTCTGCCTGTTCAATAGTTCTTGGAAAACCATCCAAAAGCGCTCCACTATTAGCGCTGTCTTTTTCCAGTTCCTTTTCTATAATGCCAACTATAATTTCATCAGGTACAAGCTTTCCCCCTTCTACATATTCCTTCGCTTTTTTCCCAAGGCCGCTGCCTTCTTTTATCTCTTTCCTTAAAATATCCCCAGTTGAAATGTGGGGAATATTAAATTTCTTACTAATATTTTTAGCCTGGGTTCCTTTTCCTGCTCCAGGGGGGCCTAGTAATATAATGATCATTTCAAAAATCCTTCATAGTCTCTCATGGTAAGCTGGGACTCCAGCTGTTTCATGGTTTCCAATGCAACACCTACAGCGATAATTATAGAGGTGCCTCCAAATCTGAAGGGAAGGCCCATATAGTTTATAAGGATCTCGGGAAGCAATGCCACAATTGCCAGAAATATTGCCCCAGGTAATGTAATCCTGTTTAATATATTTGAAAGGTAGTCTGCCGTATTCCTTCCAGGCCTAATTCCAGGTATAAAGCCTCCATATTTTTTCAGGTTATCTGCCGTGTCTACGGGATTAAAAGTAATGGCAGTATAAAAATAAGCAAAAACTATAATTAAAGCTGTATAGGTTACCGCATAAATTGGATTAATGGTGCCAGCTGTACTAGGATTTAAGGCATCAGCAAAACTCTGTAGCCACCGATTAGGAATAAATTGGGCAAGAGTGGCAGGAAATAGCAGCACTGCCACTGCAAGAATTATAGGCATAACACCTGACTGGTTAACTTTTAAAGGTATATAAGTGCTTTGGCCTCCAAATACCTTCCTGCCTACAACCCTCTTGGCATACTGAACCGGTATCCTTCTTTCGCCGTTCTGGATTAGAATAATAGCCATCACTACTCCAATAGCCAATATAAAGAAGAAAGCCACAAATACCAAATCCGTACCCCTAAGCCTAAAAAGGCTAATCATCTGGCCTGGAAGCCTTGAGACAATGGAAGCAAATATTATCAAGGATATCCCATTGCCAATTCCATGAACATTTATTAATTCCCCCAGCCACATTATAATTACAGTACCCGCAGTCAGGGTAAGGACTATTAAAGATACATGCATAAAATCAAATTCCGGTATGGCTCCATAATTCCTAAAGAAAAATACCATAGCAACTGACTGGATAAGAGCCAGGCCCGCTGTTAAGTACCTGGAAATCTGATTAATCTTTCTCCTGCCTATCTCCCCCTGCTTTGAAAGTTGCTCTAGTTTGGGTATAACCACCTGTAAAAGCTGCATAATAATTGTCGCAGTAATATAAGGCATAATCCCTAGGGCAAAAACGGCAAATCTGCCTAAAGCTCCCCCTGAAAATAAGTCCATCATTCCTATTACACCACTCTGTACTTGTTCAGTTACAACCGAGGCATCAACTCCAGGTATGGTTAAATTGGCCCCAAATCTGTATATGGCCAAAATGCCAATAGTAAACAATATTTTATTTCTAATTTCTTTTATCTTAAAAGCATTTACAATAGCGCGGAACATCCTATACTACCTCCGCCTTTCCGCCTGCTTTTTCAATTTTTTGTGCAGCACTTTTACTAAAGGCATTGGCTTTAACATTCAGTTTCTTGCTAAGTTCACCGTCACCCAATATTTTAACCAGGTCGCTTTTCTTAACTAAATGTCCGCTTTCCTTAAGCAGCTTGTAATCTACTGTAGTGCCCTCTTTAAACTTATCAAGTTCGCCTACATTTATGGTATTATAAACTTTTTTCCTGGTATTCTTAAAGCCTTTAAGGTGGGGAAGCCTTCTCTGTAAAGGCATTTGTCCTCCTTCAAAACCTATCCTGGTCTTGCCTCCAGATCTTGAAAGCTGGCCTTTGGTTCCTCTACCTGCAGTTTTACCATAACCAGAACTGTCGCCTCTGCCAACTCTTTTTCTGGATTTACGAACTCCTTTTGGTTTTTTTATATCATTAATTCTCACTATTTATCTCCTCCAGACATTAAATACTTATTTGCCTCTAATTTCCTTTATCTGCTCAGGTGTTTTAAGGGATTTCAACCCGTGAATAGTAGCATTGGCAATGCTTAAAGCATTAGAACTACCTATTGACTTGGTTAAAATGTTCCTAATTCCCGCAAGCTCAAGTATTGCCCTAACTGGACCTCCAGCAATTACTCCTGTCCCTTCAGAAGCAGGTTTCATAAAAACATGGCCAGCTCCATATTTTGCATTAATTTGGTAAGGAATAGTCCCTTCAACCAGCGGTACTTTAAATAAATTTTTCTTAGCTCTATTTACTCCCTTTACTATAGCTGTAGAAACTTCATTTGCCTTGCCATATCCAACTCCTACCTTGCTTCTATTGTCACCAACAGCCACTAATGCGCTAAAGCTGAACCTTCTTCCACCTTTTACAACTTTTGCTACCCTATTTATCTTTATAACTTTTTCTTCTAATTCATTTGTTTTGGTATTATCCGGCACTAAATTTCCTCCTTGTAAGCTCTGTTAAAATTTCAATCCGCCTTTTCGTGCACCATCTGCAAGTGCTTTTACCCTGCCATGATACTTAAACTTATTCTTATCAAAAGCAACTTCTGTTATTTTTTTCTTTTTTGCAATTTCGGCCAATTTTTCTCCTGTCCTAAAGCTTATGTCTATTTTTCCTTTATCCTCTGCCTTGGGTGTAATACTCTTGCTGGAAATGCCAACTATAGTATCCCCGGTAAAATCATCAATAATCTGACCATAAATATGTTTATTGCTCCTATAGACACAAAGCCTCGGACGTTCTGATTTATATTTAATCTTATGCTTTGACCTTAGTTTCCTTCTTAGTCCTTTATCTTTTTTTTCAATTTTTGTCTTCATAAATACTCCCCTATTTACCTACTCCTGCCGCAGTAATAGCAGCTTTTCCAACTTTTCTTCTAACATATTCGTCTTCATATCTTATGCCTTTACCTTTATAGGGCTCCGGTTTTCTTACTTCCCTTATATCAGCAGCAATTTTCCCCACAAGCTGCTTATCTATTCCTTTGACAATAATAGTATTGTTGTCAGGGGTTTCAAAATCAATGCCTGGAATCTTCTTAAATACAACAGGGTTAGAATAGCCTACATTTAGTTCCAGGTTATTCCCTTTTACGCCAGCTTTATAGCCAACTCCCACAATCTTTAGGGTTTTACTGAAACCCTCGCTTACCCCAACTACTAAATTATTTAACAGGCTCCTGTAAAGCCCGTATTTTGCCCTTAAACCATTGATATTGCCCACTGGCCTAACAATCAAATTATTATCCTTGTTTTCAACTTTTATGCCAGGATCAATATAAAGGGATAATTCTCCTAATTTTCCCTTAACAGTTACTTTATCTTTTTCTATTTTTACATCAACCCCATCCGGTAAAGAAATGGGCTTTTTACCTATCCTTGACAATCTAACCAACCTCGCTTTCTACCAAATATAACAAAGCACTTCTCCCCCAACGCCTTCCTTTTCAGCTGTGTTTCCAGCCATCAAACCTCGGGAAGTTGAAAGAATAGCAGTACCCAAACCGCCAAGCACTTTCGGAATATTATCTTTATCTTTATAAATTCTTCTGCCAGGCTTGCTAACCCTTTTTATTCCATTTATCGGGCTAATGCCTTCTTCATTATATTTAAGGTAAACCCGGATAACTCCAATATTGTTATCAAGTTTTCGGGTTTCATGACTACGCACATAACCTTCTTCATCTAAAATTTTTGCAATCTCTAACTTCAGCTTTGAAGAAGGTATATCTACCCAATCATGCTTTGCATTATTCGCATTCCTTAGCCTGGTTAACATATCAGCAACCGGATCTGAAACAACCATTAATCCTCCTTTTTTTCTACCAACTGGACTTAGTAAGCCCAGGAATTTTCCCTTCATGGGCCAATTCTCTTAAACAAATTCTGCACAAGCCAAATTTCCGGTAATATCCTCTGCTTCTTCCACACCTATTGCACCTATTGTATTTTCTGGTGCTAAATTTTGGCTCTTTTTTCTGTTTTTCAATTAAAGCTTTCCTAGCCACTAAAAATTCCTCCCATTAATTTATTGTTTCCTAAAAGGAAAACCAAATTTTTCAAGTAAGCTTAAGGCTTCCCCATTACTTTCAGCTGTAGTGTTTATAGTAATGTTCATGCCCTTAACACTTAATATACTGTCATAATCAATTTCAGGGAAAATCAATTGTTCCCTTATTCCAATAGTATAATTCCCGTTTCCGTCAAAGCTTTTAGGTGAAAGACCTCTAAAGTCCCTAACCCTAGGCAAAGCAACATTTAATAACCTGTCTAAAAATTCATACATCCTATTTCCCCTCAAGGTTACCTTGCAACCTATAGAATCCCCAGCCCTTATTTTAAATCCTGCTATCGATTTTTTAGCTTTAGTAATTATAGGTTTCTGGCCAGTTACTTTAGCCAGATCCCCTGCTGCAGACTCTAATTCTTTAATATTTTCTGTAGCAGATCCAATACCCATATTCACGCTTATCTTTTCAATTTTGGGAACTTCCATTATATTCTTGTAATTATGCTCTTTTACCAATGCAGGTACTATTTCTTCTGCATATAACTCTTTTAATCTAGGTTTCATTAATACCACCTTAGCACTCATTTTATATCTGCTCTCCACATTTTTTACAAATTCTCGTTTTCTGTCCAGAATCCTGGACTACAATCCCTACCCTGGTATCTTTTCCGCAATGCGGACAAACCAGCTTAACATTAGAGATATCAATAGGGCCTTCCTTCTTTATAATGCCCCCAGGCTCATTCTGGGCCTTCTGCCTGGTATGCTTGTTAATTATATTAATACCTTCTACAAATAATCTCATATTTTTATTATCAATCCTTAAAACCTTACCGGTTTTTCCCCTATCTTTTCCCTGTATTATTTTTACCCTGTCATTCTTTTTTACCTTTAGCATTTATTCAACTCCTAATCTAAATAACCTCTGGCGATAAAGAGATAATTTTCATAAAATTCTTTTCCCTTAATTCACGGGCTACAGGTCCAAATATCCTGGTGCCCCTGGGATTATCCTGATTGTCAATAATTACAGCAGCATTATCATCAAACCTGATATTAGACCCGTCTTTCCTCCTAAAGCTTTTCTTTGATCTAACCAGTACTGCTCTAACTATTTCACTTTTTTTAACTACACCCCCGGGAGCAGCATCATATACGTTAGCCACAAATACATCTCCAATTCTTGCATATCTCCTTCTGGAGCCCCCAAGAACCTTTATGCATACTATCTGCCTGGCCCCTGTATTATCTGCCACTTTTACTTTACTCTCTGCTTGAATCATTTTAGATACCCTTCTTCTACTCAGCTTTCCTTAATATTTCAAGTAGCCGCCATCTCTTAGTTTTACTAAGAGGCCTAGTTTCAATAATCCTAACTTTATCTCCAATATTGCACTTATTTTCAGGATCATCTACCTTATATTTCTTAAATTTCTTCAAAGTTTTTTTATACAAAGAGTGCTTATAAAATGAGGCCACTTCTATTACTGCCGTCTTGCTCATTTTATCGCTAACTACTGTACCTACCCTTTCTTTTCTCTTTCCTGTTTCCAACAAAACCCCCTTACTGATTTATTCCTAGCTGCTTTTCACGGATCAAAGTTTTTATCACAGCAACTTCTTTTTTCAAATTACGAATCCTCATAGGATTCTCCAACTGGCCAGTTGCCTTCTGAAACCTTATATTAAAAATACTTTTCTTATTCTCTTCCAGCCTGTTTTGCAATTCCTCAATCGTCTGTTCCCTCAGTTCACTTGTTCTCATGATAACCACCAAATTATTCCTTTATAAATTTAGCCTTTATGGGCAATTTATTTGCAGCTAAATTAATAGCCTCATGGGCTATATTTTCACTAACCCCTGAAAGTTCAAACATGATCTTTCCGGGTTTTACAACTGCAACCCACTGCTCAGGTATACCTTTACCTCCACCCATCCTTGTCTCGGCAGGTTGCTTGGTCACCGGTTTATGGGGAAAAATATTTATCCATACTTTTCCACCCCTTTTTATAAACCTGGTCAAGGCTATCCTTGCAGCTTCAATCTGCCTGGAAGTAATCCATCCAGGCTCAATGGCTTGAAGACCATATTCGCCAAAAGAAAGCTTTAAGCCCCCCTTGGCAATTCCCTTCATTCTACCTCTTTGTACTTTTCTATGTTTTAACCTTTTAGGCATTAACATTGGCATAATAAAACTCCTAACTTGAAACTTTTTCTTCCTTCTTATCCTCTTCAGAGTCAGCAGACTCTTTCATTTTTTTCTTTTCTTCAGCAATTTCTTCTTTGTCCAAAATCCTGTCTCCTAAATATATCCAAACCTTGACTCCAATTTTTCCAAAAGTAGTATTTGCTTCTGCAAATCCGTAATCAATATCAGCTCTTAATGTATGCAGAGGCACTCTTCCTTCTCGGTACCACTCAGTCCTTGCCATTTCAGCACCACCCAGCCTTCCGGAACATTGTACCTTAATGCCCTTGGCTCCAGCTCTTGTAGCCAGCGAAACAGCTTTTTTCATTGCCCTTCTGAAGCTTACTCTTCCGATAAGCTGGGAAGCAATTCCCTCTGCTACTAATTTTGCAATAAGCTCAGGTTTCTTTATCTCTACTATATTTAGCTGTATATTCTTATCTATTTCTTGCTCAATCAAGCCCCTGATATCATTTATAGTACTTCCCTTCCTGCCAATAACTATTCCTGGCTTAGAAGTGTGGACATCTACTTTTACATCCTCTGCAGTCCTTTCTATTTCTATAGAAGATATTCCTGCATTATCCAACTGACTATTTATTATTTCTCTAATTTTTATGTCTTCGGCTAAAAGCTTTGGATAATCTTTAGTGGCAAACCACCTTGATTTCCAGCCTTTATTTATACCTATTCTTAAGCCATTTGGATTAATTTTTTGACCCATTTGCTTTTCCCTCCTCATCTTTACCGTCAGATACAAACACTTTTATATTCGAGGTCCTTTTTCTGATCATAGTTGCTCTTCCTCTTGCTCTTGGCCTATATCTTTTTAAAGTAGGCCCATCGCCCACCAATATTTTTGTTATAAATAAATCTTCTTCTTCCATGCCATGATTTTCTACTGCATTTGCCGCAGCGCTATTTATAGCCTTTTTCAATATTTCTGCACCCTTCTTAGGGGTAAAACTCAATATATTTATGGCATCTTCAACCTTTTTATTTTTGACCAGCTCAGTAACCAGCCTAATTTTTCTCGGCGATATTCTAATATAATTTTCAACTGCTTTAGCTTCCAACTTTTGCCCCCTCTTCATTTTAACTATTCTTCTACCGAAGCAATTTTTTCGCTTTTTCCTTTATGAATATGCGGCCTGATAGACCTGGTCGGAGCAAATTCTCCCAACTTATGGCCCACCATTGACTCTGAGATGAAAATGGGTATATGCCTCTTTCCGTCATGTACCGCAATAGTATGCCCAACCATTTCAGGAAAAATGGTTGAACGACGAGACCAAGTTTTTACTATCTTTTTTTCACCCTTTTCATTCAACTCTTCAATTTTGCTAAACAATTTTAAGTCAACATAAGGTCCCTTTTTTAAAGACCTGGACATTTAAATTCCTCCTCTATTTTCTTCTCTTCACTATATATTTATCGGTATCTTTATTTTTCTTTCTGGTCCTATATCCAATTGCAGGCGTGCCCCAAGGGGATACCGGGTCCCTTCCCGCACTCTTATTTTTACCTTCGCCACCCCCGTGAGGATGATCAATGGGGTTCATTACTGTACCCCTTACAGAAGGCCTGATACCTAACCATCTTTTTCTGCCAGCTTTTCCCAGACTCAATATTTCATGGTCCATATTTCCAATCTGGCCAACCGTAGCCTTACAATTCAGCTTAACCAGCCTTACCTCGCCAGAGGGAAGCTTTATATTGGCATAGCCTTCTTCCTTCGCTAACAGCTGGGCAGAGCCTCCCGCAGACCTTACCAATTCAGCGCCTTTCCCAGCTTTGAGCTCAATATTATGTATTATGCTACCAATAGGTATTTTATCTAATGGAATACTGTTTCCCGGCTTTATATCAGCCTTCTCCCCGGACATAACAGTGTCCCCTTTTTCTAATTTCCTTGGAGCTATAATATATCTTTTTTCTCCATCAACATATCTTAAAAGGGCTATCCTTGCGCTTCTGTTTGGGTCATATTCAATGGCTATAACCTTTGCAGGTATTCCATCTTTATCCCTTTTAAAATCTATAATCCTGTACATCCTTTTATGGCCGCCACCGCTATGTCTTCTGGTAATCCTGCCATATGTATTCCTTCCAGCATTCTTCTTTAACGGTACAGTCAAAGATTTTTCCGGTCTTTTTTTATCCAAGCCTGAATTATCTGAAACTGTCGCAAACCTTCTTCCAGGCGTATTTGCTTTATATTTTTTTAAAGCCAACTTAATTACCTCCAAAACTAAACTGTTTCAAAAAAGTCTATCTTATCCTTTTTTCTTAAAGTTACAATAGCTTTTTTCTTTTTCGAGCTCTTGCCCCTTGACCTTCCTAAATTTTTAGGCTTGGGCTTTATATTTAAAGTGCTAATTTTTAACACTTTAACATTAAATATTTCTTCTATTGCCTTTTTTATCTCAGCCTTTTTAGACCTGATGTCAACAAAAAAAGTATACCTGTTATCCTCTACTCCCCCATAACTTTTTTCAGATACCACGGGGGAAAGTATTATATCCCTAGGATCTTTCATTAGTCAACCTCTCCATTAATTCTGTTAACGAATCCTTTGTAAACAACAAATAATCAGCCAGCAGCATAAAATAAGCATTAACAGCCTTTGCATTTATAACTTCTATATTTTTGATATTCCTGAAAGACTTTGCTTCATTTCCGCTATCATCTACCAGTACCAAAAGCACCCTAGTACTATCTAATTTTAATTTATCCAAAATTTTACTGGCATTCTTTGTTTTTGGGCTCTTAAAATTTAAATTATCTAAAACTATAATTTTTCCCTCTTTAAATTTATCTGACAAAGCAATAAGCTTTGATTTTCTTATCACTTTCTTGTTTAACTTAAACGAATGGTCCCTAGGTTTAGGACCAAATACTACTCCTCCGCCTTTCCATATAGGCGAACGTATTGAGCCTGCCCTTGCATTGCCTGTACCTTTCTGCCTCCAAGGCTTTCTTCCCCCACCTCTTACTTCACTTCTTTCCTTGGTGCTATGGGTACCTGCCCTTCTGCTTGCAAGATATCTTCTTACCTCCTGGTATAGAATCTCATTGTTGATATCCTGGTTAACCATTTCATCTGATATATTTAATTTTTCTACTTCTTTTCCTTTTATATCCACTATATTCAAACTAGCCATTATTCTCTCCTAATAAATTTTACTTTGGCTTCTCTTTTTCCAAATAAACAATATTTCCCTTGGCTCCAGGAACGCTTCCCTTTACCAGTATAAGATTCTGGTCTTCAATGATGTCCACTACCTCTGAACCCTTTATGGTTGTCTTTTGGTTTCCCATCCTTCCGGGCATTTTCTTGCCCTTCAGTATCTTGGCCGGAGTAGCACACATTCCGACTGCCCCTGGAATCCTGTGGGCATGAGAGCCGTGTGACATTCTTCCCCTATGGAAGTTATGCCTCTTTATGACGCCACTGAAACCCTTTCCTTTACTCTTTCCGCTAATCTTTATTTTATCGCCAACCTCAAAAATACCTGCATCTATATTATCACCGGGCTTCAGCTCAGTATCCTTAGAATCAACCTTAATCTCCCTTAAATACCTTTTAGGCTCGGAGTTTGCCTTTTTAAATTCTCCTGTTTTTGGCTTATTTGCATTCTTTTTCTTTACAGAGCCAAAACCAATCTTAAGGGCATCATAGCCTTCATTTTCTTTATTTTTTACTTGGACCACAACACAGGGCTCAGTCTTAATTGCTGTCACATAAACAGCCTCTCCTTTTTCCCTGAACACCTGGGTTGTACCTACCTTTATTCCATATATTGCGTCTACCATTTTTACCACTTCACCTTTACAAAAAGTAGTTATTATACTTGATTATTTATTTTTTTCAACCTTACGATTTAATTTCAATATCAACACCAGCCGGCAAGCTTAACCTCATGAGTAAGTCTACCGTCTTTGGGGTCGGCTCTAATATATCTATCAACCTTTTATGGACCCTTATTTCAAAATGTTCCCTTGAGTCTTTATCTGCATGCGGAGACCTTATCAAGCAATAAACATTCTTTCTTGTGGGCAGCGGTACAGGGCCTGAAACCTTTGCCCCAGAATTCTCCACTGTTTCCACTATCTTTTTAGCCGACTTATCAATTATTTCATGATCATAAGCTTTCAATTTTATTCTAATTTTTTGGCCTAATTTTGCAGCAACCACCTATATTTCCTCCTAATCAACTACTCTATTATCTTTGTAATACTGCCGGCGCCAATAGTCCTGCCGCCTTCACGGATGGCAAATCTTAAGCCCTCTTCCATGGCAATAGGAGCTATAAGCTTTACTTCCATCTCTGTATTGTCCCCCGGCATAACCATCTCTACCCCTTCGGGCAGGGTTATGGATCCGGTAACATCTGTGGTCCTGAAGTAAAACTGGGGTCTGTAGCCATTAAAGAAAGGAGTATGGCGTCCGCCTTCCTCTTTGGATAGCACATAAACCTGCGCCTTGAAGTGAGAGTGAGGAGTAATGGAGCCCGGCTTTGCTACTACCTGACCCCTTTCCACTTCATCTTTTTGTACCCCTCTAAGTAGAAGCCCTACATTATCTCCTGCCTGGGCTTCATCTAGTAGCTTTCTAAACATCTCTATTCCAGTTATTACGGTCTGCTTTATCTCTGGGTGTATACCCACTATCTCTACCGGCTCCTGGATGGTAATTTTTCCTCTCTGTACTCTTCCTGTTACTACTGTACCCCTACCGGTTATGGTAAAGATATCTTCAATGGGCATAAGGAAGGGTTTATCTACATCCCTTTCTGGTGTCTTTATATAATCATCTACTGCATCTACCAGCTCTATTATAGGGCCGCAGTGCTCACAGTCTTCTTTGCCGCAGCCGCACTGGCCTGCCTTTAGGGCAGAGCCTTTTATTACCGGTATCTCATCTCCTGGAAACTCATACTCTGTTAGAAGGTCTCGTACCTCCATTTCCACTAGTTCTATTAGCTCAGGATCATCTACCATATCAGTTTTGTTTAGGAATACTACAATGTAGGGCACCCCTACCTGCCTTGCCAGAAGTATATGCTCCCTGGTCTGGGGCATGGGGCCGTCTGCTGCACTTACCACCAGTATTGCCCCGTCCATCTGGGCTGCTCCTGTAATCATGTTTTTAACGTAGTCTGCATGTCCGGGGCAGTCCACGTGGGCATAGTGCCTTTTCTCTGTTTCATACTCTACATGGGCAATAGCTATGGTTATTCCTCTTTCCTTTTCCTCTGGGGCATTGTCAATAGAGTCAAAGGTTCTTACATTCACCTTTTTCCCTGAAGCCTTAAGGCATAAGGTCATAGCGGCTGTAAGGGTAGTTTTGCCATGGTCCACATGGCCTATGGTACCTATATTTATGTGCGGTTTTGTTCTTTCAAATTTTTCTTTAGCCATTTTTATAAATCCTTTCCGTCTTGGAATAATTCTTAAAATTATATATTTAAAGCATTATACAGCTATGCTTGTCCCTTTCATTTTATTTATAATTTCATCAGCAATCTCTAATGGTATAGGCTTGTATTTCAAAAACTGCATGGTAAAAGTAGCTCTTCCCTGAGTTTTAGACCTAAGGTCCGTAGCATAGCCAAACATAGTAGCCAGCGGTACTTCTGTCTTTATAATTCTCATCTTATTCCTCAAGGAAACTTCTACCACTTTTCCCCTCCGGGAATTAATATCACCTATAACATCCCCCATAAACTCATCCGGCACTACCACTTCTACATCCATTACTGGTTCCAACATCACCGAAGAACACTTTTTCATAGCTAGCCTAAATGCTTTTGAAGCCGCAATTTTATAAGCTAGGTCAGAAGAATCCACCTCATGGTATGATCCATCAAGTAAAACAGCCTTTACATCTACCACCGGAAACCCTGCAAGTTCTCCGCTTTGCATTGCATCTTTAATGCCTGCCTCAATGGGCTTTATAAATTCATTGGGGATTGCCCCGCCTTTTATTTTACTTTCAAATTCAAACCCTTTGCCGTATTCATTAGGGGAGAACTTGATTATTGCATGGCCATATTGTCCCCGGCCGCCACTCTGTCTTACATATTTACCTTCAATCTGTGCTTCCTTGGTAATGGTTTCCCGGTAGGAAACTTGCGGCCTGCCAACATTTGCGTCAACTCCATGCTCTCTTAACAATCTATCTACAATAACTTCCAGGTGCAGCTCACCCATGCCCGATATAATGGTCTGGCCTGTTTCATGGTCAATTTTTACCTTAAAAGTAGGGTCTTCCTCGGACAGTTTATTTAAAGCTTTTGCCAATTTTTCCTGGTCAGCTTTTGTTTTTGGCTCTATAGCAATAGAGAGGACAGGGGCCGGGAAAGAAATTGATTTATACTTTATTGGATGGTTTGCATCACATATAGTATCACCAGTTTTCACATTCTTCAGTCCAACCACAGCAACTATATCTCCACAGTAAACTTCATCCCTTTCTTCTCTACGATTAGCATGCATCTGCATTAATTTACCAATTCTCTCCTGCCTGTCATTATCAGGGTTTAAGACTTTTAATCCTGTTTTTAGCGTTCCCGAATATATCCTTACATAACAAAGTTTTCCTACAAAGGTATCGGTCATAATTTTAAATACCAATCCTGAAAATGGCTCGCTGTCACCAGTTTTCCTCTTTATTTCCTCTTCTGTATCAGGATTAACACCTACAGGCTCAGGTACCTCCAGGGGAGAAGGCAAGTAATCAATTACTGCATCCAGTAGAGGCTGTACGCCTTTATTTTTAAAAGCTGCCCCACAAAGTACAGGAACTCCCTGCATGTTTAAAGTTATATCTCTTATGGCAACAATTAGTTCATCTTCTGTTATTTCTTCATTTTCTACATATTTGGTTAATATATCATCATTAAAATTAGAAATATTCTCTATCAGTTCCTGCCTGTATTTATTGGCTTCTGATTCCAGTTCAGGTGGTATATCTTCATATTCAAATTTAATACCCATTTCATCTTTATATACAATGGCCTTCATGCTTATAAGGTCTATTATCCCCGAAAAATTATCTTCTTTCCCAATAGGAATCTGGATGGGTAGTGGATTAGCATTTAACCTGTTTTTCATCATTTCAATAACATAATAATAATCTGCCCCGGTCCTGTCCATTTTATTGACAAAGGCAATCCTGGGCACATTATATTTAACTGCCTGCCTCCATACTGTCTCTGACTGGGGCTCTACACCACCAACTGCACAAAATATAGCAATCATGCCGTCAAGCACCCTGAGGGATCTCTCAACTTCAACTGTAAAGTCCACATGCCCTGGAGTATCAATAATATTTATCCTATTATCTTTCCAGAAGCAGGTAGTAGCAGCTGAAGTTATAGTTATGCCCCTTTCCTGTTCCTGGACCATCCAGTCCATAACAGCAGCACCATCATGCACTTCACCTATCTTATATGTTTTTCCAGTATAATAGAGAATACGCTCAGTAGTAGTAGTTTTACCAGCATCAATATGTGCGGTAATCCCTATATTTCTTGTATTTTTTAAAGATACTTGTCTAGTCATAAAAAAATCACCTAAATTACCATCTATAATGTGCAAAAGCTTTATTAGCTTCTGCCATCCTGTGTAGGTCCTCCTTCTTTTTAACACTGCTTCCAGTATTGCTTGCACCATCTAATATTTCAGCAGCCAACCTTTCAGCCATGCTTTTTTCTTTCCTATTTCTTGCAAAACCTACAATCCATCTAATAGCCAAAGTCAAAGCTCTTTCCTGTGAAACCTCCATGGGGACCTGATAAGTAGCTCCGCCCACTCTCCTGGACTTTACTTCCAATACCGGCTTTACATTCTCCAGACACTTATCAAGTATTTCCAGGGGGCTTTCCTTGGTCTTATCTTCTAAAGTTTTTAAGCTTCCATATACTATTTTCTCTGCAATACTCTTTTTCCCTTTTTGCAAAACTTTATTTGTAAGCTTCAGTACAATCTTGCTCTTGTATACAGGATCTACATCCTTATTATTAATTCTTTTTCCATTTATAGTTAATTTTCTAGCCATCTAAAACTCCTTAAACCTATTTTGGTTTTTTTGCTCCGTATCTTGACCTGGACGATTTTCTTCCATCTACTCCTGCTGTATCCAGGGTTCCCCTAACCACTTTATACCTTACCCCAGGTAAATCTTTTACTCTACCGCCCCTTACCAGCACAATAGAGTGTTCCTGCAAGTTATGCCCTATACCTGGAATATAAGCGGTAACTTCCATACCATTAGTAAGCCTTACTCTAGCAACCTTCCTGAGCGCAGAATTAGGCTTTTTGGGAGTAGTGGTATACACCCTGACACATACTCCTCTTCTAAGAGGATTATTCTGCAATGCAGGAGTTTTCCTCTTTTTTGTTATTTTCTTTCTTCCTTTTCTTACTAACTGATTAATTGTAGGCATACAAACCTTATCCTTTATTAATAATTTTTAAAAATAATAGTAGTTGATTTATAACCTCCATTTTGGAGACACGAGAAAAGAATTTATCACTATAAAATTAAAATGTCAATAATTAATTCCCTAAAACCCCCAAAACAGAGTTATTTATATATTTATCTCTAAATTTTCAGTATCTTCTTCTCCTGTTTCCTGTAATATTTCAATTTCTTCCTCTTCTTCTTCCTTGTATCCGGGATAAACAAGCTCTATGCTTCTGTACCTGTCCATTCCAGTTCCTGCAGGAATTGACTTTCCAAGAATTACATTTTCTTTTAATCCATGCAAATAATCAACTTTGTTTTCCAAAGAGGCATCAGTTAGAACCTTTGTGGTTTCCTGGAAAGAAGCTGCTGCCAGGAAGCTGCCAGTTGCAAGAGATGCCTTGGTGATTCCCATCAAATTCTGGGAAGCCGTGGCTGGCTCTTTCATGTCAGCCACTAATTTTTTATTAACCCGGTTAAAGTTAAGCCTGTCAACTACCTGGCCAGGTAGAAAATCGCTATCCCCGGGGTTAATGATAGTAACTTTTTTAAGCATTTGCCTGGCAATAATTTCAATATGCTTGTCATTGATATCCACACCCTGGGATTTATATACATTCTGTATTTCTTTTACCAAGTATTGCTCACATTCCTTTATTCCACTAATCCTTAAAATATCATGTGGGTTCTTGGGTCCTTCGGTTAATTGCTCACCTATCTCAACCTTGGAGCCTTTTTCAACCCTTAATTTTGCCCGGGTAGGCACCTGGTAGCTTTTTTCCTTTTTGCCGTCTTTACTCTTTATGGTTATCAGCCTAAATCTGGAATCTATGTTTTCAATTTCTACCAGGCCGCTTATTTCTGCAATAAACGACTGCTCTTTAGGCTTCCTTGCTTCAAACAGCTCTACTACCCTAGGCAAGCCGCTGGTAATGTCAATTCCCTCAAAAGTTTTTTCATGCTTATGTACATGTGTTTTTCTTTTGGCAGTCATGACTATCTTGGCAAACACCTCGCCAGCGTCCACATTAATATTCTTATTTAAAACCAGTATCTCACCTTTAGGTATAATTACGTCTACGACATCGCCCCTCTCCATCTTAACCTTAAATATAATTTTGTGAGGAATATGCTCTATATTTATCTCCATTGTTTCCTTACCTTTTTCTGTAAAGTCCTCTTTCTTAAGGTTAAGCTCAGAAAGTAGCTTCTCAGATAAAATCAGTTTTCCCTTTACCGGTGACTTAATCTGCCTCTGAATTACTGTCGAAGCAACACCGCCTGTATGGAATGTACGCATGGTAAGCTGGGTTCCAGGTTCCCCAATTGACTGGGCAGCTATTATTCCAACTGCTTCCCCAATTTCAACAATTTTGCCTGTAGCCAGGTCTCTTCCATAACATTTCTGGCAAACTCCCTGCTCGCACTCGCAGGTTAAGGGAGAGCGTACTTTTATGCTTTCTATATTGGCATGTATCAGCTTCCTTAAATGGGCGTCGGTAAGCTCTTCGCCTGCTTTAATTATATTTTTTTCTGTATTGGGATTATCTGCATCTTCCAGGCAAATCCTTCCCACCAAGTTTGTATTAGGTTCACCCTCAAGTGTTAAAACATACAGGGATATGCCATCTTCTGTGCCGCAGTCTTTCATCCTGATCATGGTATCCTGGGCAACATCAACCAGCCTCCTGGTAAGGTAACCTGAATCTGCGGTCCTCAGTGCAGTATCAGCCAGCCCCTGTCTAGCACCATGAGTGGATATAAAATACTCCAGTACAGTAAGCCCTTCCCTGAAGTTCGACTTAATGGGCCGGTCAATTATATCGCCACGGGCATTAGCAACCAGACCCCTCATACCTGCCAGCTGCCTAAGTTGCTTTATATTTCCCCTTGCACCAGAGGTAGCCATCATATAAACAGGATTAAACCTGTTAAAATTTTCCTCCATTGCATCAGCAACTGTTTCATTGGCTTGCGACCAGGTTTGGATAACCCTCTGATGCCTTTCAAATTCAGTAATTAAACCTTGTTTGTAGTAATCTTCTATTTTTTCTATTTTTTCCTCCACCTTCTTAAGAATTTTTGCTTTGGTTGGTGGAGTGATAATATCATCAATACCTATAGTCAGACCAGACCTGGTTGAATATTTAAATCCTACTTCTTTTATGCTGTCCAGTATTTTACTAACTACTTCATTTGGATACCTATTAATAACATCTGCAATTATGGATATTAAGTCTTTTTTATCCACTTCATTATTGATGAACCTGTAGTCATCAGGAAAAACCCTATTGAATATAAGTCTGCCTGCAGTTGTTTTTACCCTTTTTTGTCCTTTTTTTAACATAATAGGAGTATGCAAGGTAATAAATCCATAATCATGATCAAGCAGTGCAGATTCTCTATCAGTATAAAATTTCTTTGCTTCTTTCTGGCCGTCCCTTTCTGAAGTCAGGTAATAAACCCCTAATACCATATCCTGAGTAGGAGTAACTATCGGTTCACCACTAGCTGGAGATAGTAAATTCTTTGATGAAAGCATAAGCATTATAGCTTCAGCTCTTGCCTCATCAGATAATGGGACATGTACTGCCATTTGGTCACCGTCAAAATCTGCATTAAAAGGCGGGCAAATCAAAGGATGTATCTGTACAGCCTTTCCCTCAACCAATGTGGGCATAAAAGCCTGTATCCCCAGTCTATGGAGAGTCGGAGCCCTATTAAGCAGCACTGGATGGTTCTTTATAACATCTTCTAAAACATCCCAAACCTCGTCGGTCCCCTTATCCACCATAATTTTGGCATTCTTAATATTTTGTGCAAAACCTTCATCAACCAGTCTCTTCATTACAAACGGCTTAAATAGTTCAAGGGCGATTTCCTTCGGTAATCCACACTGGGTTATTTCCAGTTTAGGGTTTACCACTATTACTGAACGGCCGGAATAATCAACCCTCTTACCCAGAAGATTTTGTCTAAACCTTCCCTGCTTCCCTTTAAGCATATCACTTAAGGATTTTAAAGGCCTGTTTCCGGCTCCAAGAACTGCTCTGCCCCTTCTACCATTATCAAATAAAGCGTCCACTGATTCCTGGAGCATTCTCTTTTCATTATTTATAATTATCTCTGGCGCCCCAAGCTCTAAAAGTTTCTTTAGCCGGTTATTTCTGTTTATAACTCTCCTGTATAAGTCATTCAAGTCAGAAGTTGCAAACCTTCCCCCATCCAGCTGCACCATTGGCCTTAAATCCGGAGGGATAACCGATAAGATATCCAGCACCATGTATTCAGGCTTGTTTTCTGACTCAATAAAAGATGAAATAATCCTAAGCCTCTTTATGGCCCTCTTCCTTTTTTGGCCCTTTGAATTTTTTATAATTTCTTTTAAGTTTTCACATTCTTTTTTGCTGTCTATGTTTTTAAGCAAATCTTTAATTGCCTCTGCACCCATTCCCCCGTCAAAATAGTCGCTATAAATTTCCTTCATTTTCTTAAACAGGGCTTCATCAGAAACCAGCATTTTAAGCTCAAGATTAAAGAAAAAGGTATGGGCCCTCTCAATCAAATCAATTTCTTCCTTATATATTTCTTCTTCTTCCTCCAGAAGCTTTTCGGTTTCCTTTCTGACCTTTTTAATCTTATTTTCAATTCCTTCCAGAGTTTTTATATTTTCATCTACTTCTTTTATATCTTCTACTGTTTCTATGGTTCCATATTTTTCTTCAATTTCATTCCTATTTGTATTAAGCTCTTCAATTCTTAAATTATGGAGCTCCTCAGCCTGCTCTATAGCTCCCTGATGGAGCTTCTCAATTTTTTCCTTTTCTTTATCAATTCTTTCTTTATCAATCCGGGTTATGATATAAGAGTCAAAATATAAAACTTTTTCCAGGTCTTTAGGACTTAAATCCAGCACATATCCCATCCTACTGGGAACACCCTTAAAAAACCATATATGGGATACCGGGCAGGCAAGCTGGATATGGCCCATCCTTTCCCTTCTAACACTGGATCTAGTAACTTCTACTCCGCACCTCTCACAAATTATGCCTTTAAAACGCACTCTTTTGTATTTACCGCAGTAGCATTCCCAGTCCTTTGTAGGCCCGAAAATCCTTTCACAGAACAGCCCGTCTTTTTCTGGCTTTAAAGTTCTATAATTAATGGTCTCAGGTTTCTTAACTTCACCATTAGACCATGATCTTATTTTCTCAGGTGGAGCGAGCCCAATTTTTATTGCATCAAAATTATTAACATCTATATTTATAGCCATCTATAGATTCCTCCTAAAAATAAATTTATCCTTTCTTAATTTCTTCTTCTTCTTTTTCCTCTTCTGTAAAGTCAATACCCAAATCTTTTACTGTTTGCATAATCTCATCTTCTTCTGCAGAAACATCCACTTCTTTTCCTTCTTCTGATATAACTTCTACGTCCAAAGCCAAGCTCTGCATTTCCTTTACCAATACTTTAAATGATTCAGGGATTCCAGGCTTTTCAATGTTTTCTCCCTTGACTATAGATTCATAAGTCTTAACCCTACCTACAACATCATCTGATTTTATAGTCAGCATTTCCTGTAGTGCATATGCTGCTCCATATGCTTCAAGAGCCCATACTTCCATCTCGCCAAACCTTTGGCCGCCAAATTGAGCTTTTCCACCTAAAGGCTGTTGGGTTACCAGTGAATAAGGACCTGTTGACCTGGCATGAATTTTATCATCTACCAGATGTAGAAGTTTTAGCACATATGCATAACCAACAGCAATGCTGTCCGATAACTTTTCTCCATTTCTTCCATCATAAAGGGCAGTCTTGCCATTGCTTGGCAAACCCGC
This sequence comes from uncultured Actinomycetota bacterium, assembly GCA_964423265.1. Classification (GTDB taxonomy): domain Bacteria; phylum Actinomycetota; class Humimicrobiia; order Humimicrobiales; family Humimicrobiaceae; genus M55B165. Next base: position 16,695 of record CAYREF010000001.1, on the reverse strand, counting down.
TTTCTTTAAAAGCTCGTATATCTTATCTTCATTAGTTCCTTCAAAAATTGGAGTAGAACAATATACAGAACCGTCTTCAGCTCTGCTTATGTCTTTTTCATCCCAACCTCTTTTAGCAGCCCATCCTAGATGGGTTTCAAGAACCTGTCCTACGTTCATCCTGGAAGGAACACCCAATGGATTAAATATTATATCTACAGGGGTTCCATCTTCAAGGTAAGGCATATCTTCTTCTGGCAGTATGATAGATATTACCCCCTTATTACCATGCCTTCCGGCTAGCTTATCCCCAATCGATATTTTTCTTTTCTTCGCAATAAATACTCTTACCAGCTCGTTTACGCCAGGAGGCAGGTCATCGCCTGCAGCCCTGGAAAATATCTGGACATCAATAACCTTTCCATATTCACCATGTGGAACTTTCAATGAGCTGTCTCTTACTTCCCTTGCTTTTTCACCAAATATAGCCCTAAGTAATTTTTCCTCGGCTGTAAGTTCGGTTTCGCCCTTGGGAGTAATTTTCCCCACCAGTATATCTCCAGGTTTTACCTCAGCACCTATCCTAATAATTCCTTTTTCATCCAAGTTTGCCAGAACTTCTTCCCCAATATTGGGAATGTCTCTGGTAATTTCCTCGGCTCCTAGTTTGGTTTGCCTTGCCTCCAGCTCCTGCTTGGAGATATGGATAGAAGATAGCATATCTTCTTTTACTAGTTTTTCAGAAATTATTATGGCATCCTCATAATTGTATCCCTCCCAAGACATGAAAGCTAAAAGCAAGTTCTTGCCTAATGCTAACTCTCCATGGCTGGTAGAAGGTCCATCCGCTATAACTTCACCCTTGCTTATTTTATCCCCTTCTTTTACTAAGGGTCTCTGGTTTATACAGGTACCCTGGTTAGATCTCTGGAACTTATAAAGGGAATGGTTTACAATTTTTCCACCTTTGTATTTTACCTTTATGTGTTCTGCATCAATTTCCTGGATAACCCCCTCATCTTTAGCAATTATAAGCTGGCCGCTATCTTCGGCCACCTTACCCTCCATTCCGGTGCCCACCAGTGGCGCTTCCGGAGTTATTAGGGGAACTGCTTGCCGCTGCATATTTGATCCCATTAGAGCTCTGTTGGCATCGTCATGCTCCAAGAAAGGTATAAGCGATGCGGCAGCGCTAAATAACTGTTTAGGCGAAATGTCCATATAATCAATAAGCTCTGGCTCTACAGTTAAAACTTCCCCGGCAGATCTACAAAGCACTTTTTCTTCTGTGAAACGTTCTTTGCTGTCCAGCGCTGCAGTAGCCTGGGCAATAACAAAATTTTCTTCTTTATCAGCAGAAAGGTATTCAACCTTATCGGTAACTTTACCATTAACAACTTTCCTATAAGGAGTTTCGATAAAGCCGTAACCATTTAATCTGGCATATGTTGCCAGGGAACCAATCAGTCCAATATTTGGGCCTTCGGGAGTTTCAATCGGGCACATCCTTCCATAATGAGAGGAATGCACGTCCCTTACCTCGAAACCTGCCCTCTCCCTATTTAAACCACCCGGGCCTAATGCTGAAAGTCTCCTTTTATGGGTAATTTCTGATAGCGGGTTAGTCTGGTCTAGAAACTGCGAAAGCTGACCGCTTCCAAAAAATTCTTTAAGGCTTGCCACCAGCGGCCTTATATTTATTAGGGATTTTGGGGTGATAGATTCAACATCCTGGGTAGTCATTCTTTCTTTTACTACCCTTTCCATTCTGGAAAGGCCAATCCTTACCTGGTTCTGGACTAGTTCCCCTACATTCCTAATCCTCCTGTTCCCAAAATGGTCAATGTCATCAATTTCTCCAATTCCGCTCATCAGCTGGATTAGGTACTTTATAACCAAAAATATGTCCTTGCTGTGTAATATAAATTTTTCCTCAGGATCTATATCCATTTTTATGTCAATTTTCTTGAGCCTTGCTTCTATATTCTCATCCAGCTCTTCCTCCAGCTTCTGGTTTAATTTAAACCTTCCTACTTTTCCAAAATCATACCTTTTGGGATTAAAAAACAAAGTATTTATTAAATTAGTAGCACTCTCCACTGTAGGAGGCTCTCCCGGCCTTAATTTCTTATAAATCTCAATCAAAGCTTCTTCTTCAGTTTCAGTTGAATCTTTTTCCAGAGTTTTCTTTATACAATCTTCCTTATCGTAAGGACCAAATAAATTAAGAAGGCTCTCATTATTTCCAAAGCCTAAGGATTTTAAGAAAATTGACAATAAAAATTTTCTCCTTCTATCAATTCTTACATAAGCTATACCCTTTTTATTTGTTTCAATTTCAATCCAGGATCCCCTGGTAGGGATAATCTTGCACATAAATAATTCTTTTTCGGTTTTTTTATCAATATCCGTATCATAAAAAACTCCAGGGGACCTAACCAGCTGTGAAACTATAACCCTTTCGGTACCGTTTACTATAAAGGTTCCCCTGTCAGTCATCATAGGAAAATCACCCATGAAAACTTCCTGTTCCTTCATTTCCCCAGTTTCCTTGTTTATAAATCTTGTCACCACTTTAAGCGGTGCAGTATAAGACATGTCCTGCTGTTTGCATTCGTCGGCTGAAAATTCAATATCACTAAAGCTGTAGCCAGCAAACTCCAGGGACATATTTCCAGTAAAATCTTCAATAGGAGAAATGTCTTTTAATACCTCCATTAAGCCCTTGTTTTTAAACCATTCAAAGGATTGCCTTTGAATATCGAGCAGATGAGGCATCTCCATCAGACTAGGAATTTTGCTAAAATTATACCTTTGGATTCTTTTATTATCTTGCATTAATTAAATCTCCCCTTTAATCAATAGTATTTTAAAGCTGCAATTAGGGTTTAACTTATAAATTTGCATAAGAAAACTTCTATCTACCATTATTATTTTTATTATTGCAGAGTAACGGTCTGTAAAAAAACTGACAAACTAGTATTGTATCAAACAAAGTAATATTGTCAATAAAATATATATTTATCTTATGCAATTAGTATCTCAGCTATTTATATTATTTCTACTTCAGCACCAGCTTCTTCTAGCTTTTTCTTTAGTTCTTCTGCTTCATCTTTAGAAACTTTTTCCCTTACTGCATTCGGTGCTTTATCCACCAGTTCTTTTGCTTCCTTTAGCCCAAGATCTGTAACGCTCCTTACAACTTTTATTACCTGTATCTTCTTTGCACCGGCAGATTTTAGCTGTACATCAAATTCGGTTTTTTCTTCTTCTTTTTCTGTTGCCGCTGCTCCAGCTGCTGGCGCAGCTGCCATAGCCTGAGCGCTCACTCCAAACTTTTCTTCCAATGCGCTAACCAATTCAGATAATTCCAAAACGCTCATCTTTTCAATAGCTGCCAGAATATCTTCTATGTTTGAACTTCCCTTAGTTTGTTTAGACTTTGTTTCTTTTTTTGCCACTTCTTCTTTTCCCTTCTTTTTGCTCTTGCTTTTATTTTTGGTTTTTTTAGTATCTTTTCCTTTAGTAGCTTTTGCCTTACTTTTCTTGCTGGTAGTTTTCTTTTTCTCTGCCATCTTATCCTCCCTAATTTTTATTTTTTTCTTTCTCTTCTTTTATTCCATTTAAAACCATAACTAAATTTCTCGGCAACCCGCCTAGAAGCAACACTAGCTTTATAATAGGCGACTTCATAGAAACCGCTAAATTAGTTAAAAGTGTTTCTTCGTCTGGAAGACTGGCCAGTTTTTTAACCTTACCCTGTCCAATAAAATTGTTTTCCAGTATCCCAGCTTTTATATCCAGTGTTTCTTTTTCCTCTGAAAATTTATCAATTTCTTTAGCAATGGAAACTATATCTTCCTTGCTAAAAACAATGCTTGTGGGGCCTAACAAAATTGCTTTTAAATCAATATCTGAAAAGACATCCTTTGCCGCCAGTAGCGCAAGGGTGTTTTTCATTATTCTTAACGATCCCCCTGACTCTGCCAGCTTATCCCTTATAATTACAGAATCTTCTGCAGTAAGACCAGTATGGTCAGTAAAAATTATTCCAGTATTTTCTTCAAATATCTTTCTTAAAATTTCAACTTTTTCTTTTTTATCTTCTTTAATCACCGTAAACTCCCATATATAATTAATCAAAAATAAATCGGCCCACACAAAGAAGGCCGATAACTTTTCCTTAATACCAACCTCGGTAGGAAATTAAGTTACTGCCGTAACCCCTACTTTCTATGGCTCTTTTTGTTTATAATTTAGCTATGCTACTTGCTCTACCTCCATAGCTTTGTTTGAATCTATCTTGACCGAAGGGCTCATGGTTGCAGACACATAAACCCCCTTTATATATCTTCCTTTTGCGGAAGCTGGTTTTGCTTTCATTAATGTGGCCATTAATGCTAGATAATTCTCGAGCAACTTTTCAATCCCAAATGACACCTTTCCCAGCACGCAATGGACAACACCATTCTTGTCAGTCCTGTATTCAAGCTTGCCCCTCTTTGAGTCCTTGACTGCTTTTTCCAAATCAAATGTTACTGTGCCTGACTTCGGATTGGGCATAAGTTTTCTTGGGCCTAAAATTCTTCCTAGTTTGCCAACCACTTTCATCATGTCAGGGGTGGCTATACACACATCAAAATCCAGCCAACCTTTCTCTATCTTCTCTGTAAACTCTTTTCCGCCTACATAATCAGCCCCTGCATCAATTGCTTCTTCTGCTTTTTCACCCTGGGCGAAAACCAAAACTTTAGGGACCTTTCCTGTACCATTAGGCAATACAATAGTGCCCCTTACTATTTGGTCAGCCTTCCTTGGGTTAACCCCCAAGTTAATGGATATGTCTACAGTTTCGTCAAAATTCGCATAGTGGTTCTCTACAACCCACTTAATTGCTTCCCTGGGAGTTTTTGGCTTTTTATTTAAATTTTCAACTTTCGTACTATATTTTTTTCCTCTCTTCAACCTTACCACCTTTATTTTTTACTTAACTACATTTACACCCATGCTTTTAGCTGTCCCCTCTATAACCTTCACAGCACTCTCCAGCGTCCTTGCGTTTAAGTCTTTTAATTTAACTTTAGCTATCTCTTCAAGTTGTTGCCTGTTTATTTCGCCAACTTTTTCCTTGTTAGGCTCTCCTGAGCCCTTTTCCAGATTTATAGCTTCTTTTATAAGGACAGAAGCAGGAGGGGTTTTTGTAATAAAACTAAAACTCCTGTCATTGTAAACAGTAAGTATTACCGGGATTATAGTTCCCTGATCCTTAGCTGTTTTTTCATTAAATGCCTTGCAAAACTCCATTATGTTAACGCCGTGCTGTCCTAAAGCAGGGCCTACTGGAGGAGCAGGATTAGCCTGACCTGCCGGTATTTGTAATTTTACTTGTGCTTTAACTTTTTTTGCCATTTTTACCTCAATTTAACATACAAATTTGTAATTATACACATTAAAAAACATATTACAAATATTTTTATATTTTCGATACCTGGTCAAAATCTAATTCCACCGGGGTCTGCCTGCCAAAAATTGACACCAGAACTTTTAACTTACCCTGATCTAAATTTAATTCACTTATGGTCCCGTCAAAATTGCTAAAAGGTCCTGAAGTTACTTTCACAGGCTGGCCTACCTCAAAATCAGTTTTAGGCTTAGGCTTTTCTGAAACTTCTCTTTTCATAATCCTGTTGACTTCACTGTCGCTTAACGGGGTGGGCTTGTTTTCAGTCCCCACAAACCCGGTAACTCCAGGAGTGTTCCTAACTACATACCAGGAATCATCATCCAGGTACATCTTAACCAGCAGATAGCCGGGAAACACCCTCTTGGTGGATACTTGCTTTTTACCCTTCTGGATTTCCATAACATCTTCCTGGGGTATATATATGTCAAATATCCTGTCCTGCATATTCATGGACTCTACCCTGTGCTCCAGGTTTACCTTTATTTTTTTTTCATAACCCGCGTATGAGTTTATAACATACCATCTTGGTCTCATTTATTACCACCAATGTTTAAACATTTATCAGTGCCTCAACTATCTGGAGGAATACAAAGTCAAATAACCCCAGCAAAGCTGAGAAGAAAATTATAGTAACTATAACCACAACTGTATAAGTAAGTAATGTTTTCCTGGAAGGCCATGAAACTTTTTTAAGTTCCCTTATTACATCCCTTATAAACTTAACCACTTTACCCGGAATGTTTTTTATAAACTGCTTCCAGTCAATTTTTTTCTTGGGAGGCGCCTTGGGAGCTTTCCGCTCCTTCATTGCCTTCTCCATCATTTTCTTCGGCTTATATTTTCTTGATACTTTTCTTTTTGCCATTATTCCCTATATAGTTAATTAACAATATTCCCTGGCAGGGCTGGAGGGACTCGAACCCCCAACACCCGGTTTTGGAGACCGGTGCTCTACCAATTGGAGCTACAGCCCTATCTGGTCTCCTTATGGACCGTGTGCTTCTTGCACCATTTACAATATTTTTTTATCTCTATCCTATCCGGGTCGTTTTTCTTATTCTTAAAGCTAGTGTAATTTCTTCTTTTACACTCTGTGCATCCCAATGTAATTATTTGCCTCACTTAAACCACCTTGATTTCTTACTTAAAGCGCAGTCAACTAACCTACCACTATATTATTAAATTGTCAATAAATTATTTACTCTATTATCTTTGTAATACTGCCGGCGCCAATAGTCCTGCCGCCTTCACGGATGGCAAATCTTAAGCCCTCTTCCATGGCAATAGGAGCTATAAGCTTTACTTCCATCTCTGTATTGTCCCCCGGCATAACCATCTCTACCCCTTCGGGCAGGGTTATGGATCCGGTAACATCTGTGGTCCTGAAGTAAAACTGGGGTCTGTAGCCATTAAAGAAAGGAGTATGGCGTCCGCCTTCCTCTTTGGATAGCACATAAACCTGCGCCTTGAAGTGAGAGTGAGGAGTAATGGAGCCCGGCTTTGCTACTACCTGACCCCTTTCCACTTCATCTTTTTGTACCCCTCTAAGTAGAAGCCCTACATTATCTCCTGCCTGGGCTTCATCTAGTAGCTTTCTAAACATCTCTATTCCAGTTATTACGGTCTGCTTTATCTCTGGGTGTATACCCACTATCTCTACCGGCTCCTGGATGGTAATTTTTCCTCTCTGTACTCTTCCTGTTACTACTGTACCCCTACCGGTTATGGTAAAGATATCTTCAATGGGCATAAGGAAGGGTTTATCTACATCCCTTTCTGGTGTCTTTATATAATCATCTACTGCATCTACCAGCTCTATTATAGGGCCGCAGTGCTCACAGTCTTCTTTGCCGCAGCCGCACTGGCCTGCCTTTAGGGCAGAGCCTTTTATTACCGGTATCTCATCTCCTGGAAACTCATACTCTGTTAGAAGGTCTCGTACCTCCATTTCCACTAGTTCTATTAGCTCAGGATCATCTACCATATCAGTTTTGTTTAGGAATACTACAATGTAGGGCACCCCTACCTGCCTTGCCAGAAGTATATGCTCCCTGGTCTGGGGCATGGGGCCGTCTGCTGCACTTACCACCAGTATTGCCCCGTCCATCTGGGCTGCTCCTGTAATCATGTTTTTAACGTAGTCTGCATGTCCGGGGCAGTCCACGTGGGCATAGTGCCTTTTCTCTGTTTCATACTCTACATGGGCAATAGCTATGGTTATTCCTCTTTCCTTTTCCTCTGGGGCATTGTCAATAGAGTCAAAGGTTCTTACATTCACCTTTTTCCCTGAAGCCTTAAGGCATAAGGTCATAGCGGCTGTAAGGGTAGTTTTGCCATGGTCCACATGGCCTATGGTACCTATATTTATGTGCGGTTTTGTTCTTTCAAATTTTTCTTTAGCCATTTTTATAAATCCTTTCCGTCTTGGAATAATTCTTAAAATTTTGGTAGCGGTGATTGGATTCGAACCAATGGCCCCACGGGTATGAACCGTGTGCTCTAACCCCTGAGCTACACCGCCTCAAAAATTTAATACTGAATTATAATAAATATTATTTATTTTTAAAGCAAACATAAATTTTATACAAGTTAAAAAACTCTGTCAAATTCCTCCTGCTGGAACAGTATTATAAAAGGCGGTGTGACTTTCTTTTATTGGTGGATATTATTTAAAATTTATTGCCCTAAAATTGCAACAGGCAAACCATAACTTATTTCAGTCCCGTACCAGATCAACCAACCTTTACTTTTATGGGTGTTTTTTCCTACAGCCATTCAATAGTTATTTCTTGCTCTAGCTGCTTTAATTCCTTATCTTTAGTAATAAGGGGCGCATCATAGATATAGGAAGTAGCAGCAGCAATGCAATCTGCAAAAGCTAATTCATTAAAAGCTTTGTAGTAGCAAGCTTTCCTTATTAATTTTAGATCTGAATATATTATTTTTACCGGGAAGCTCATAAAATTATTTTCAAATTCATCAGCTATATCATGACCCTGTTCCCTTAGAATTATATAGTAAACCTCACCCCAATTTACAATATTCATTAACAGCTCTGTGCCTTGAAGGGCAGTTTCTTCAAGAAGGTCAATTACTTTTATATATCCTTTATCTTTTTCGATGTAAGTTATAAGTGCATAGGAATCCAGAACATATTTCCTCACAGATATTTCTCCTTTTTTCTTTCAGCAATCAGGGTCTTAAGTAATTTGCCATTTGTAGAAAAGCTGCCAGCAACTTTTTCAAAAAATTCCCTATTGATAGGGGTAAGAATAATTTTTGAACCCTGGACTTCAATTTTAAACCTGGAACCTTTGCCGATATTCAACTGCTTTCGGATTTTCGCAGGGAGAACTATCTGACCCTTGCTTGACACTTTTAAACATTTCATATATTAATTGCTCCGATAATTTTTACACTATTTAAGCTATTTACAATATAGCATATTTTATAAACAAATCCTACTTGTATTAATAATCTTACTAATAAAAATAATAAGCATAAAATATGGGTTTTACCAATTGATTTTATCTAAAATACTTTCCAAAATTTTTACGCCATTGTTCTAAAATAAAAAATGCCTTAGGATATAAACTACAGAATTAGAAAAATTTCAACTTTCTGTAGTTAATAGTAACCATCTGTTTATCTTTCGAGGAGGAACGAAATGAAAAAACAAATTGGAATCCATGAGAGGCTTTACCCCAACCCGGTGATCCTGGTAACTTCTTCTTATCAGGGTGAAGATAATATAATAACTCTAGCATGGGCCGGAACTGTGTGCAGCAGCCCGCCTCTTATATCTATTTCCATCAGGCCTTCCCGGCACTCCCATGCATTAATAAAAAAATCATCAGAATTTGTTATAAATATCCCGGACAAAAACCAGGCAGACATCTGCCAGTATTGTGGAACAAAATCAGGAAAAGACATTGATAAATTCAAAGAATTAAATCTTTCCAAAGCCAAACCCAGCCACACCATTACTCCGTTAATAGCAGAATGCCCCATTAATATTGAATGCAGGGTCAAGGATATAATTAGCCTGGGAACCCACGACCTCTTTATAGGAGAGGTACTGGGGGTAAGTAGCAACCCGGATCTGGTATATGAGGACGGAGACATTGATTACGAAAAGATAGATACCCTAACCTACTGCATGGGAAAATATTACAGTATAAAACCAGTATAAAAAAATTTTTAATTTTTTCCCTATTTTAAAAACAGGGGTATTAATATAAGATTAATGTGGTGGAAAAAATGGAAAGAGAAGAAGAAATATATTGCCCCAACTGCTCAAGAAGAATAAAATACAATGTTGACAACTGTCCATATTGTGAGGCAAAAATAGAAGATGTTCCCAGAGAAAGATTACCTAAAGCCGGATACCCGCATAGGGATAATATACCCTATCACAATAAAAAATTCAGGATTTGGCTTTCAATTTCCATTTTCATTGTTATTGGGATCATTGTTGCTGTATTTTTATTATTTTTCAGATAGAGATGAATAAAAGAGAAAAAAATCTTATCCACCCCAAAAACGGCGAAAAAATTGGAAAAGGTTTTATTGTTTGTGCATATTGCGGGGCAACCCTGGATGAGATATCAGAAAAAATTCAAAAAATCCTGCACAAAAAAGATAAAAATAAGAAAAGCAGAAAGCCCCACTAGCATTTTCTATTTACGTTAAAACCCAGAAATATTCTTTTCTGTCCAAATATAGGTTTATAAACTCAATCATACAAATATAATAATAGATAAGGGGGGATAGAAATGGAAGAGAACATTAATAAATACATGCTAAACTGCCTGAAATGCAATAAATTGTTGGCAAATTATAAATTAAAAGAGAACCTTTTTGTCCCGGTTGAAGAAGACAGAAACAGGATAAGGCTTGCCAGTGACGGAACACCTTATATAATTTGCAAGTTCTGTGGGGCAAAAAATGTTATCGAAAAAGACAAAAGCACAAACAAAGAGTATGTAAGTAGGATTTTAGGAGACACTGCATAAAAGCTTAAACTTTTTTAGTTTTTATATTATTATTCTTAATTATGAAATTAAGCCAAAAAATCCTTTTATGGGTAAAAGCCTTAAGGGCGCCTTTTTTCTCTGCAACTGTAATGTCTGCAGTTATAGCATCGCTTATAGCTTACAAAGACGGACACTTCAGCTGGCTTTACCTTATCTCTTCAATGGCAATTATTGCCGCAACAAATGGAGGGATTAATCTGACAAATGACTACTTTGATTTAAAAACTGATAACATAAATAGATATTATACACCCTTATCTGGAGGCAGCAGAGTAATACAGGAGGACTTAATAAAACATAGGAAAGTGCTCGCAGGAGCCATAACTTGTTTTCTTGTAGCTATTGCCATAGGGCTGTTTTTTGTCATAAAGGTGGATATAAATCTTCTCTGGTTTGGGCTAGGAGGAATTGTCCTGGGATATTTTTATACTGCACCTCCTTTTAAATTTGTATACAGGGGTATAGGGGAAATAATGGTTTTTTTACTGGTGGGACCCCTCTCTGTTTGCGGAACTTACTACCTTTTTACCCAAAGCTTTAGCTTGGAAGCCCTGCTTTTATCCCTCCCTTATGGCATAAGCACTGCAAATATATTATTTATAAATGAATTTCCGGATTATGGAGCAGACAAAAAAGCCGGCAAAAAGCAACTGGTGGTAATACTGGGAAGGAAGGGGTCAAGGCATCTGTATTTTATGTTAATAGCAGCAACCTACCTTGCCATAATTATTCCGGGGCTGCTTAAGTTAATATCGCCGTTTTTGCTGGTAACCCTATTGAGCACCCCTATTGCTGTAAAAGCTACCATTATAACTTACAAGCACTGCAATGATGAGAAAAAGATGCTTCCTGCCCAGGCTAACACTATTATGTTAACCCTGGCTTTTGGTATCCTCATTTGCATAGGAGTAGCCATAGAGAAATTTTTTCATCTTTTGTAGCCTACATAAATATTACAGATGCCAAAATTCAACTTCAAAACACTAACATTTTTCCATCCCGATTCGGACATCAGGCCTATAAATTTTTCGGGAGCGGGAAAACTCCTTATACTTTCTGCAAGATAACTATATGCACTCCTTTTCCCAGTGATCAATCCCCCTAAATTTACCAACATAAAATTCAGGTAAAAATTATAAAAAAGGCAAATCCTCTTATTTTCCGGCACTCCAAACTCCATGCAAACTATTTTGCCACCGGGCTTGGTAACCCTGTAAAACTCTCCTAAAGCTTTCTTTCTATCAGTAATGTTCCTAATACCAAAAACTACAGTTACTGCATCAAAATAATCATCAACAAATCCAAGTTCAGTTGCATCTGCATACTGGAATAAGAGATTTCTGCCAAATTTCTTATACTTGTCCCTGGCAATTGCCAGCATTTCTTTTGAAAAATCTATCCCGTAAACCTTGCAATATTTATTACCCTGCCATACATTAAAAGTTGAATTTCCGGTTCCACAACATGCATCCAGTATTTTTCTATCCCCACAATCTATAAACTCTCTAAACTTTTTGCGCCAATAAAATTCTAGTCCAAGGCTTATAGTTAAGTTTGTAGGATCATATTTTTTTGATATAAGACCAAAAAGGGCCTTGGTTTTTTTGCTGTCCATCTTCTTTTCATAGGTTAAAATAAATATTATATTAGCCATATTTAGGAAAGTAAATTGCCTAAAATTATATCAACTGTTATTTACCAGCACCATGAATCGCTAGGCGGATCCGGGTATCCATTATTTTATATATAAAAGAAGATAAGTTATGACTAAAATCAAAAATACTAGCAGTTGCAGATGTAATAAAGCCAATACCTTCTCATAGACCCTAAAGACAAGCATTGGGAATGGGCGAAATTTATAAAGAATTAAAGGATAATTAGGGCACACTCTACGATCCAGATATTTTTTATGCCTGTATTGATATATTAGAAAAGGACCCTGATATTTTTTAATATATTAAGTAGCTACATTTCTACTATCTTTATAAAATACCTTACAATCCGGGGGTCAAACTGTTTTCCTGAACTATTTTTTATTTCCTTTACCGCTTCTTCCTTTCCCATAGCTTTTTTATAAGGCCTATCATGGGTCATAGCATCATAGGCATCTATGATAATGGAAACTCTGGAAATTAATGGTATCTCTTCTCTCTTTAGGCCATTTGGATAACCACTTCCATCCCAGTTTTCATGATGTGCAAGTATTGCATTAGCAATATTTTCAATTCTTGGTGCAGTTTTGGCAATATTGTAGCCTATCTCTGAATGCTTTTTCATTACTTTCCATTCTTCTGGGTTAAGTTTTCCCTTTTTATTTAATATTTCATCAGGTATTCCAACTTTGCCTATATCATGCAGGCTAGCTAAAATTATTAGATCATCAATTACATTCTGTGATAAATTCAAGCTTTTACCCAGTACTATAGCCAGCTTCTTCAGTCTTTCAGTATGCCCCCTAGTTTCATCACTTCTTTCAAACAAAGCCCTCTCCAATGCATTTATAAGAGAGCTGTCAATGCTCTCTTTTCTTAAAAGTTTGTTTTTATACATACTATCCTCAGCCTCTTTTAGAAGTCCCTGGCTTGGCTTAGACCTGTCTTGTTTGGTTGCGGACCCCAAAGATATGCTAAACGGGATTTTTAAAATTTTGGAAGCTTCAACAACAGACCTTATTCTCATTATTATATCCTCGGTTATTTCTATATTAGTTTGGGGCAGAAGTATCACAAACTGACCATCCCCATATCTACAAACTATATCATTTTGCCTTGTTACCGCCTTAAACAATTTACCCGTTTTCCTTATAACGCTATTCCCTGCTTCATTTCCATACTTCTCATTTATTCTCTTCAATCCATTAATGTCTCCCATTATCATGCTAAGAGGATAATTATCTTCGCTGTCCACTCTGTTAAATTCCCTAATAAAATAAGAGCGGTTATACAAACCGGTAAGCTTGTCATGGATACCTGAATAGCTTAGTTTCTTTTTTACCTCTTTTGCCTTATCTATCTCAATGCCAATAATCCTATACCCAATTATTTTCCCATTCTTATCATTTATGACATCCGTTTTAATAAAAGCTCTAAATTCTTTTCCACTTTTAATTTTTACAGTATATTTGGCTGCCTTTTTATTATCACTGTGAAACAACTTTTCCCGTTGGGCATCCAATCCGGTCTTGTCCACAGTTATCATGACATCTGTAATTTTTTTGCCTATTAGTTCTTTCCTCTCCCACCCAGTGCGATTTGCTGCATAGTTATTAGCATAGGTTATATTAAGAGTTCCGCTAATTTCAAACACAAAAGCCGGTAATTCTTCTACCAGATTTTTAAAAAAACCTTCTTTTTTATAATTTAGAGGACTACCTGTTTTATCAGCCATAATATTTTAATATTAAATATAATCTTAAACAATTCTAATTAACATTATACATATTATCTATAACTTATGTATATATAGATATATTTATAATTATATCTAAATAAGAAATAAATAAAAGCATTATTTTTATTTAAGCTTTAATTTTGGTAACAAATAGAGGAGCTGATTTAAGTCTTCTGTAAAAGTTCTTCCACAAATACGTTAACCAAGCTAGGGTCAAATTGGATTCCGGAAAACTTTTCTAATTCCTGTATTGCCGCTTGCTTGGATAGGGGTTCCTTATAAATCCTGCCATGCACCATTACATCATATGCATCTATAATAGCTAGGATCCTGGAATTTTCGGGGATTCCTTCCCCTTTTAGCCCTTTTGGGTAGCCAGTTCCATCCCACCATTCATGGTGGGCTAGTATAGCTTTTGCTATATGTGAAATTTGCGGTGAAGCTTTAGCTATATTATAACCAATCTCCGGATGTCTCCTTATAATTTCCCACTCTTTTGGGGAAAGTTTTGCCTTCTTGTTTAAAACTTTTTCAGGTATTGCTATTTTACCTATATCATGTAGAGTACACAGCAATAGGAGCTCGGCCACCTTATAGGCCGGGAGCCCTATTATCTTACCCATCTTTTTTGCCATCTTTTGAAGCCTTTTGGCATGTTTTTCCGTTTCATGACTTTTTTCTACCAGGGTAGCCTCAAGGGAATTAATAATTGATCCTGAGATGCTATCCCTTTCCAATAACTTATTCCTGTACATGTTATCTTCAGCATGTCTAATTATTTTTTGGATATCTGATTCTTTCTTTGTCTTTGTAGCGCAACCCAATGAAAGACTAATTGGTTCAGTGGACCTATTTGCTTTCCTACACCTTTGTTTAATCCTTTCTATTATTTTATTGGCAACTTCTTCCGGAGTATTAGGCAGAATTATTGAAAACTCATCACCACCCCACCTGGCAACGATATCATCTTTCCGGCAGCAATCCTTTAATATATTTGCACACTTGCATAATATTCTGTCCCCTTTTTTATGCCCAAAAGCGTCATTTACAAGCTTAAGACTATTGATATCCCCCATGATGAAACTTACAGGGATCTTTCTACTATAATCAATCCGGTAAATTTCTTCTTCAAAATAAGCCCTGTTATACAATCCTGTAAGATGGTCATGAAAAGATTGGTATATTAATTGCTTTTCCATTTTCTTCCGGTTGGTTACATCCCTTACTATACCTTCATAATACTTTGGTTTCCCCCCTTCATAAACAACTCTGGAGCTAATTTCAGCCCAGATAATAGTCCCTTCCTTTTTCTTTAATCTAGTTTCAAAAGTCCTGTTTCTGTTTTCAGGGCCCGGCCTGTCATTTTCATCCGCATATAGCTGAGTGGATACATTTATTGAAAAGAGATCTGCTGCATCTCTGTATCCAAGCATCCTTATGAGAGCAGGATTTGCATCTATGTACTCCCCTTCTAATGTGGTCCTGTATATACCATCCAGGGAACTTTCAAAAAGTTCTCTGTACTTTTTCTCACTTTCTCTTATTCTTTCTTCAGTTTTCTTTTTTTCAGTTATATCAACACCGACAATTCTCAATCCCCTAAAGTTATTATTCTCAAAAATAGTATTACTGTTAGTTAATACCGGAATATTTTTACCATCTTTTTTTCTAATCGAATATTCATTAGGGATTATATGTTCATTTTTTATTAACTTTTCAATATTTTTTCTTGCTTTTTCATGATCTTTTTTATCCAATATAGTGAAAATGCTTAAGCCTTTGTTTATGTCTTTTTTGCTATAGCCAGTAATTCTGAGCCCAGTCTCATTGACGAATGTAATTCTAAAGTCTTTATCAGTTTCCACCACAATTTCCGGCAGCAAATTTAGAAAATCACTAAACCTTTTTTCCTTTTTAATTAGGGCGTCTCTTAATTTTTTCTCCCTGGTCATATCTGATACATAAGCTATTGCACCATTATATTTTCCCGTCTCATCAATTAAAGGGCTAGTAGCAATCCTTACATATACTGGTTTTTTATCTTTATTTAAAAACCTGAATTCATGTTCTTCCCTTACTCCCTTTTTTCTTCTTTCTAAAAAGCTTTTAGCCGTTTTGATTGTTTTTTTATCCATGAAGGAAAATAGATGCTTGCCTATCATCTCTTCAGGCTTATAACCTAATATCTCAGCCATGCCGGGAGTTACAAAAGCGGTATATCCATTTTCATCAATCTGCCACAACCCTTCATAAATATTTTCTATCAGAATCCTGTATTTTCCCTCATTTCGAGTTAACTCTTTTTCCCTCTTTTTTAACTCAGTAATATCAACTGCTGCTCCTACAACCCTGGACATATCCTCTTCAAATCCTGAAACAACCATCCATTTTATGTAAAGGTCTTTTATATCACCGCCAAGTGTTTTGTTTTTTGTTTCTGCTTCAAATCCTTTCTTTCCCTCAGAAATTGCTGCTATTTCTTTTAAAAAGACTTCCCTGGCCTTGTCTGTAAAAAATAAGGGGAGATTTTTTTTGAACTCTCCCAAATCATTAGCCTCCTACAAGTTCATAGTAGCTTTATTTATGTCCAGTACCTTTATTTTGCCAACAGCTTTTTCCAGCTCAGAGAGATTCTTGTCAAAATAGTTTCTAAGGTCACTTACCCCTTTTTTTCTTAAATATGCAAGATATTTTTTGGCCTCAGAGAAATCTTCTTCCCACAGGGAGATTGGGGATTCTTTAAATAATTTGCGGTATTTCAAACTATTCATCTTACTTTCCGCAGGTTAAAAACACAAAAATCCTGAATTAATTATACTCTTTTTT